>SAAR01000466.1 GCA_009916335.1 Erysipelotrichia bacterium
GGAATCATCAATAATAATCCCTGAGAAGCTGTAAATGTAGTCGCTAATGTACCACCTTGAAGTGCCCCATGAACAGCACCAGCAGCTCCACCTTCTGATTGTAATTCGCTAACTTTAACCTTTTGGCCAAAGACATTTTCGCGACCTTGAGTAGCCCATGCATCAACATTTTCTGCCATTGGTGAAGATGGGGTAATAGGATAGATACCAGCAATTTCAGTTAATGCATACGCACTATGCGCAGCTGCTGTATTTCCATCCATAGACATGAATTTCTTTTCCATCAAGAAAATCCTCCTTTATCATATATCCTTTATTATTATAGACTTATTTAATTTGAAATGAAAGGGGTTTACCCAAATTAGCATTTAATTTTCAATAAATTCAATAAATGAAGAAATAAATACAAATACCCTGCGTTTATCCATTCAAAAACACATCATAAATGCTGATATTTTATGATTCATTTTTCTAAAAATGAAAAAAGGAGTATGCTCCCCTTTTCATTAAATAATATAATTGACACGATTAACATGATTGATAATCATGACTTCATGTGATGAATCTTGCACATTCAATTGCACCATATTAATATGATCCACACCATCTAAACGATAGGTAACCGCATTTACTGGATTTACCTCATAAATTGTATAATCGCCATTTTCAACTTCCACAAATGCTTCATAATTATTTTCACTAGAAAGTGTATAATACGCAATTCCATTTGGTCCACTGACATAAATTTCAAATGTTCCTGTTTCAGGAATCGCCACTTCATTAGCGTTATTGCATACATTCACTCGTTTCACTAAATGAATGATATTTTCATCAGGATCTGGATTTGGACAAGCACTTTGATTAATGATGGAAACATCTGTTGTCCCTGTATCGACAAACAAGTAACCATCTTCTTGGATCACACCATTCACATCATAAACAACCTCATACCCTGTCTGCATATCTTCATAAATACAGTAATACCCTGTATCAATATCATCAATGACAACACTAAAATCATTGGCATCATTTAATTCAAAAGGGATAGAACTGTATCCTTGAATACGAAATGTGAATACATCATCTTGATTAGGGCGATATAAACGTCCATCTTCTTCCATCCATTTCTGAATACGCAAAATTGTTTGTGGACAAGGTTCAGGTTCTGGCTCTGGATCAGGATTACTATCCTCTAGGTTAATAATTCGCACATCATGATCTTCATTCATCACCACATCAACCACTTCTACTTCTTCGCCATCTACTTCATAAACAACATCACTAGCATCTAATTCTTCCAAAATAAAGCGATCGTGTTTATTTCCTTCTACTACTAAACAGAAATGATTAGAACAATCTAATGTATATTCCTTATATGCATAGCGATCTTTTAAAACAATATCAAAGCTTTGATCATAGTTTGGTTTTACTAAGCGACCATCTTGATTGATCCATTTGCAAATACGCAACACATGACTAGCAGTATTCATACGGTTGTATACTTCAATATTGTTTTCTTCCTTATCCACACTAATAATGCCACGTTTCTTTTCTACGCCATTGATATAATAGGTTGTATCGTAATCAGAATTTTTTTGTTCACTTACTTCATAGCTACCAAAAGGTAAATCATGAAGGACAACATGATATGCATTACTTGGATCCAATACTCTAAACTCATCATAGTCAAGTCCACGAATTCTCACGTTAAATGAATCATCGCTATCTACTTCTTTCCCACAAGCATCAAACACACGCTTTTGAATATGCAAGCTACCACTATGTGAACAACGATGATTAATAATATTGATATGATGGTAATCTTGATCCATAAAATCTACACAAGCCTCATTTGTACTACAACCATCCACTTCATAACTTACTTCCCCATCATTATCTAGTTCATACACACAATAACTTTCATTGCATAAATGCTCTAACTGAATACAAAAACAATTACTGCTATTTAATGCATAATAGCGTTTTGATGAACAAGATTCTACCGCAATATGAAATTCATCATCATTATCTGGTTTAACAAACCCATTCGCACTTTCCACAAATTTACAGATTTTAAGCGTATTGCTACTACAATTTATCACTTTTTTTCCTCCTATCAATAATGTTTACTTTATGAATATAATCATTTCGCTGAAATAGGATGGTATGATCTGGATAATAGATGGTATTTTCATCATCAATACTAGAAGATAAAACTAATCTTCCATAAGAAATACGATCAATTAGCAGATTGCCTTTACCATCATGAAGAAAAACCGTATAGTAATCTCGATAAGCATGTTCTTCAACCAACACAATCTGTACTTGTGTTTCTTTTTCACTTTCGATATGAACAAACAATCTTCCTTTTGCTTTGCATGAGCATTCATCTCTATCCATATTTCGCCTCCTACTTATCAACATACTATGTAAGCAAGGCAAAAAAGGTTAGGCATAAACATATTTATTTTTACTATACACAATCATTCCCTTCATTC
>SAAR01000467.1 GCA_009916335.1 Erysipelotrichia bacterium
TTAACATTAAACCCAATGTTATCTCCAGGCAAAGCTTCATCAATATAAAACGGAACTAAATAACCTGCATCAAAAGTAGTTTTATATCCATGTGAACGATTAAAGCTAGACCGAGGAATATCAGCGCGAGGAATCTGAGAAAACTGATGTTGCATGACACTCTTTTTTGTTCCCATAAAGTATTACCTCCTATTCAGTTAAAAAACATGGGTTTTTGATGAAGATTTAAAATCAAAAGATTTAAAATCAATGCCACCAAACGGGGTTGGTGTCAGTGGGGCCCATTACATCAAGGGGGTAATGGGCCCCACACCCCGGGACATTATTTAGTTGGTTCTGGCTCTACAGGATCAGGAGCAGGATCAGGAACAGGATCAGGTTCAAGAGATTTTTTTACGTTAGCAACATAATCTTTATCGACCAGACCCAATTCAAGAGCCTGATCAAGATTATTGATATCGCTGATAAAAGACAGATATAGAGCAGGGTCATTATTAAAATATTTCCGAACTCTCGAAGGGAGCGCTTCAAAGGCTTCACGACCTTCCACGATAACATTCTGAGCAGTCTGATAATCTGGAACTGAAGTAAAATCACCAAATTGAGGTTTACGAGTACGTAGCTTGAGAGGATCTACTAAGAATCCTGTAACTTGATACTTAGACATAATAGAATTGATATCACATTCATCTTTAAAATTTTGCTGGGTCATGGTTTTTCCACACTTTAGAGCGACTTTTGTTCTTTTTCCGTCGTAGATAGATCTGATAACGGTTGTCATATAATATATCCTCCTCATTAAATAGAGTTAATTGATTACAGCCTTCGGCTGACCTCAGGGGGCTATTGCCCCCATCGGCCAATATTTCAGTCAGTATTTTCCGCTGAGCAGACGTTAAAGGCATATTGAGTACCGACAGCGAGATAAACTGGAGTACAAGATATCATCTCTGCATTATTATCATTGAACTCACCAATACGATACAATTTGAAATCAGAAGGGTATTTATTAACATTAGAATTAGGATTTGATACAAGATCCGCAAAGGATCTTAGAGCAAGACCATCAGTAGAAAAGCAAGTAGGGAGACCATAGACTAGAGCCTTTTCATCATAAACAGAGTACACTTTCATCACGTAATCAACCTTTCAAGGTTAAATTTCACGTGCATTAACACGTGTAAGAATATAATAAACTAAAGACCCCTTTTAATCAAGGGGTCTAACGAGTTTATCCGCTTTAATATACTGTATTTTTTCTTTTACTAGTAACCGCCGAGGATTATTAAAATCTGGATTATTTAATGCTTCTTTTTTTCTTTTATATTTAATTGTATTTAAAGAATATTCATCTTGTATTTTATCAAATATCTTATCATAATACGAAGGCGGCTTACACTTAATACCATCACGTATAACAACATAATCATGCGGATAAACATCATCTTTATATTTTTCTATCCAACCATACGCAATACCAGGTCTGCGAGACATTGTTACGTATTCAGGAATACGACCTTGATAATGATTTGCTGCATCTTCACCAGTAATTTTTTTCATTACATAGCGAGCTACATAAGCAGTAGATTCGAAAGTGACACCACCAATACGATGAAGGCCAAAAGGCCAAAGATTAGCCAGAGTAGGTGAGCAATAGAGAAGAAATCCGTTTTCAGCAACTTCAGCTACCTCCTTATCATGAAAATCTAATCCAAATATTATAACATGATGATGAGGTCTTTGATGTAGATCTCCATATTCACCACATTGGAAATATCTGATTTTTTTACCTTCAAAACGTTTACGAAGCCTTTTCATAAACAATTGAATATCAGTAACATTTAGAGAACCAGAAGGATCTAAATGAAAATTATCATAAGTAAGAGTTAAAAAACAATTTTCTTTATGTAATGTAGCTTCATGAGTGCAACGCATAGCCCATTGACGAGACTTTTCAAGACGACATCCAATACATTTACCACAGGGAATTTGAACTTCAAGATCCTTATAGCCTTCATTAGCCTTAAAGGTGAGGGGCCATTTACCATTGGCCCCTCTACCGTCTATGCTACGCCATGCCGTTATAGGATGATAACAGGTCATATTCTAAAACCTCCACGCATTGGAGTAGCCCTAAGGTTATTTCTATGTGTTTTAGATGCAGTAGCAGAAAAATACTTTTTAGATCCACGTTTTGACATTCTACGACGTCTCATGTTATACACCTCCTACTTATTTAAATATTTATGATATCCAGGAACATTTTCAATCATAAAACGATTAGCGGGTTTGCGGTAATATTCAGCCTCAGCAGTAGCTTTAGGAATGCCAAGACCCTTTAAGTTTGAACTAATCCGTTCTGATTCAGTAATCCATTCCTGTGTTTGTTTTTTTAATTCAATTAATTCAGCGTCTTTTATGGCAAGATTTTTTTCAGCAACATGCCGATCAGCCGAAGAATAAGCTTCGCGAGCTTTTGCGACCAAGAAAGCTC
>SAAR01000468.1 GCA_009916335.1 Erysipelotrichia bacterium
GAGGAGTATTGATACGTTCCAAATTGAAACTTAATTTATTGCCCTGATTCATAACATCTATGCCCTTTGATTAAAAATTTATTAATACAATATTTATATATTATTATTTCATTATTCTATATCAGCCAACATATAATAAACTGGTTTTCTATTTAACTCTATTTGTATCATTAGTATATATATTAAAATCTAATTTGAATTGTCAGTAAGAAACTTTGATCTCCGTTTTCCTCTGACACCGTTCCAGCCCCTGTTCGTCTACTAGATGGACTATCGAACTTAGTATTTCTATAAAGATACTCTCTTAGCTTATTTCGATCATATATATGATAGCATAGAACTTCGCCGTCATCTTTGACAACTATATATCCACCATTTGCATCTTCTAATCCTGTCCATTTAGTGTTCGGTTCCATCCCTAGTGCAACAGCAACTAGCAGATCTTTTATTTTATGAGAGATTATTTCTATATCTTCATTGTATTTTTCACAATAAAAATTTGCTACATCAGATATTGATTTTCCATTAACAAAATATGAATTTAAAAATAGATAACCCAAGATCTCAGGCATTCGATAATCTATCATCTGTAAATTTCTATTAAAAATCGGACTAAGTACACTATTAAATTTTAGATTTATTCCTTTATCTTGAATAAATTGGACTCGATCTTTAATTTTGGACCTACCATCAAGGCTATTTACTGTATCTAAATCAGTAGGTGAAAGATTTTTAGAAAGTTTGTATTGTACCCGAGTAGCACCACTAGCATTTAACAATGTTGGTTTATTACCAATATATGACTTAATTGAAAATCCTATTTCTGGCTCAGCACCTGTAAAATCATCATGGATTTTAAAGACAATATCTTTTTTGCTGTCACTATTTGCTTTGATTTTATTAATCTTAATTCTATCTAAAAAAGGGGTTAGTTCGGGTATTTCGAAAGTACCACTACCTTTTTTAATTGACTCAAATAATATATTTGAGAAGAGTTTAAACTCTTCTACAGGTATCTCCAAACCCTCTAAATTATTTTCTATTATAAGAATTTTTCTGGAGTGATCTAATCTCTTATACTCTTTAGAAACTCCATTTTCTTCTTTTATTGCACTTAAAATAACATAAAAGAGCTCTTCTACCTTTCCAAGATCTTCATCCGCTGCATGTATCTTGCCTTCCGCTAATGCTTTTAAAAATACAAATAGTTCTGCCCATTCCCCTTTATTAACCTTTTTAGGCATAGTTTTCCCTCAATTCTTTCTTGCCATCCAATTTTAAAGCCATGGATAACTCTTCTTTCATAGCATCAGCAACTTCTTTAATCATTGGAACAGCAACTGAATTACCCATCTGTCTATACATTTGTGTTCTACTCACAGGTATAAGAAAATCATCTGGGAATCCCATTAATCGCTTGCACTCAAGTTCCGAAAACAATCTCAATCCTGTATCTCCTCCTTTAATGAAGGTGCCCGTAAGACGTTGAATTTTATGGTATGAGGCTACAAGTGTTTTGACTTGAATATCTGAAGTATTATCAATCACTTGAGGTTTTCCGTCATCTTTTTTAAAGAGATAAGATTGTTGTAGATGTTCAGAAATATCATATCCCTTTGGGTTTTTTTCTAAGATAGAAGATACAGGAACTCGCACTTCATTGCTTCCCTGAGGAAAAGCAAAAGAAGAGATATTTAGATCAGGGTGAAAGCCAACTATTACTACTCTTTTCCTTACTTGAGGTAGGCCAAAATTTTGAGCATCCAGCACATCATAAAATACTGTGTAGCCAAGATCTTCCAAATTTTCTAATATGACTCTAAATGTTTCCCCTTTCTGGATTGTTAATAAGCCAGGAACATTTTCCAGTAAAAACATTTTGGGCATATGATACTTGAGAATACGTAAAACATCAAAAAAAAGTGTCCCTTGCGTCTCGTGACCAAATCCTTGTCTTTTCCCTATATTAGAAAATGGCTGACAAGGAAATCCTGCTAATAACACATCATGTTTAGGTATATCTTTTTCGTTAATTTGTGTAATATCGCCATAAGGGGGCTCTCCATAATTTGCTTCATATGTTTTAGCGGAAAATTTATCCCATTCAGAAGAAAAAACACATTTTGTATTTTGGTCCTCAAACCCCTGACGAATACCACCTATTCCAGCAAATAAATCAATAAAAGTCAACTTAGTACTAGCTTTATTTTCTTTTTCCATAATAGTTTTATATCCCTCTTCTATCAAGTGCTGACATTTACTTGAAAAACTTTCATATCCTTTAATTTCTAGGCTTTGAATTTGTTCGAATAACTTAGGACTTACATGAATAGATTTTGTTATTTTTTTCTTATCCGGGCTAATTTTATTTCTTCCGGCATTTTTTCTAACTCCGCCTCGCATGTATACCTCCATACTTCTATAAACAAATTATAACATTTTACTTTTGATTTCACGAATTATTTTTTCATTATTTTGTCCGTGTTATAT
>SAAR01000469.1 GCA_009916335.1 Erysipelotrichia bacterium
CTATATGAATATTAGCAATGTTGAAGACTCTGCAAGCATCTCTGGAGTCTCAGTCAAACTGGAAGGCAAAACTGCTACCCAATACTATTTGGGCATCAACTATAAATTCTAGGCTAAAAAGGAGAAAGTTTACTCTTTCTCCTTTATTCGATTACTTTTAAAGTCGTATCATGGCTCTTGCATTAACCATTCATAAACATATAGGAATAGAAATATGTGTATATTTAAAGTTTTAATAGGTTCAGCAATGATAATTGGTGGGATACTGCTAGAAATTGCTTGGTTAGGTGTCTGCTTTGGAACGGTAATTGTTGGTGTTGTTATGCTTATCTTTGCACCGGAGCTTTTGTTGATACCTTTCACAATAGGGGTAATGGGTGGTATAGCGACTATCGCAAGTTGCAATGATAATTAAAGGATAAAAAATGATTATTGGTTATATTATAGTTTTTATTGTGATTGGGTATCTTCTCGGTTATGCGTTACAAGATAAAATAGCTCTTGGAAGCATTCTTGTAATATCTATTTTATGGGCTTTTGCGATGGGGCCATGGGCAATTGCCACATTTATTGAGTTGTTAATAGGATATGCTGTAGCGAAAAAAATGTTAACCACATAAGGTAAGGTATGAGTGTTGAATTCTCATACCTTACAATAAAGCTTCATATTTGTTGTATCTAGAATATCTAAAAGGAGATCATAAATGTCTCTGTTCCTTATTTTATCTCCGTGTTTGAGAGCGTAAAGTAGGGTATTGTTATAACTTTGAAAATCTATATTTTCAATAATTAAAATCTTTTACTGACTCGTTGTGAAACGAAGGGGAATTTTAGGCATCAAGAATTCATCTAAAACCCTATATTCTGGGATAAATTTAAAAAATACCTGCATATCTTGATACTTCGCCGATAGCAATTTCCAAACCTCTCCCCTAACTAGCAGTTTGAGTTATAATAGCTATTTATAGTGCTTTTGTAGCCACGAGCACTATTTGACAATTTGGCAGATATTGCCTATAAGTTTATGAAGATGCATATTTGTTTTTATGTCATTACAAAATATCGAATCTTAGATATCTTCATTGATACTGGCATCTCTTTTTTAATAATGCCGTGTTTGACTGCAAAACGAAGATAAAGCATAAAGCGTAATTGCGTCATAAAACAATGCTTTTTTATATGTAAAGATTTACAGAATTTATGAAGCGAGATTGGAGAGCCATAACGAAAAAAAGCTCTGTGCAGCATCAAAATTGAAAAGCTCTCTAAAGGACTAATCGCCCATTTACAAGCCAATTTGTCAATACACTCATATTTTGGTGTCGTTTTGCGTTTGAAAAAATAGTGCTTCATCGCCTTTTTGACATCCTTTGAATTCATAATCACGGCATCAATCCATAAAGAAGAGGACAACATGGGTATACCTAAGAAAGTACGCAGATGTATGATGTGAGTGCATGAAGTTTTTGTAACCACTCTTTTGAACAAACTATACCTATTTCAATCCGAACCCCTAATGTTTGGGCCAATTGTTTAATAGTTTGCAATGTAGCTAAATCTTCTAGACTTTCAACAGTAAACGATTCAATAAACATCACATTAACATCTTTGGCAATACTTTGTATATCTTCAACGACGCTCTTTTTTTGAATTGTTTTTATCTCTGAAATCTCTACGACACTTAAAAATTGGCTCAACGAAAACATAACTTCAAAAAGTTCTCGTTTAAGTAATTTTTTTTGTACAAATTGCTTCCATTCAATCCCTCGCTTAGCAAGGGCTAAATAAAGAAGCTGTTCTTCTTGTGTGAAGATATCAGATGAGATATAAAAACCCTTTGATGATTCAAGCAAAGATGCGGCTTTGGTATAAATCTCTTGCAATACCCGTTGATGATCATTTGAATAATAAAGTAAGTTTTCGACAACTTCGCTGTAGATGTCTTCATCAATAGCAAGCATTACGTCATTACCTATAAGCTTATCAAAGATAAGTTTGTATGTTTCTTTGTCGTGTCTATTCATCTCAAATGACTCTTTTTTGCTAATATCTCTATAATCTAAATGAACAAAAAAACGATCACACGGAAGTAAGCGATCTAAATCGTTTATGTATAAACATTTTGATACTGATAAAACTATATTCATATTTATTCCTTTTTGTTTTGATGTAAAACTATTTACCGCCTCCCCTTTGACAAGGGGAATAGGCGGAAGGGTAGATATTTTTCAACCCTACGAGCAAAGCGAGATAGGGCCAATCGAAGATTGGGGTATAATACCGGCTACGGGATTACACCTTGCCTCAGTTTCCGAAAGCTAAAAAATAAAAGCTAAACTCAACTTATATTTAAATAAATAACCGATCTAAAAAACTAGTCAATAGCGGCTACATAAATAAATACACTGCACGACGAATAAAATGCAAATAAAAAATAGGGTAAATAATATATTGTCTTGATGGGTAGCTGTGCGTAATAGGTAGCTT
>SAAR01000470.1 GCA_009916335.1 Erysipelotrichia bacterium
ATGAAGAACACCACGGCTCTTGACCTTGAGTCTCTCGTATGCCAAAATTGTTATTTGTATTATAAGTAGCTGTTTTAACTGGTGCTTGTATATTAGGCCTAGTAGGTGTAAATTGAGGAGAATCATTTTCTGGGCCTGATTTTTGACGGATATTATAGATTGTCAAACTTGGCATATATTTTCCCAGGTCTTTTGGTACTGAATTGTCCATGACTGAAAAGAAGTCATAATTAAAAGCTTTGTTTTTTGCAACATATGTTTGGTAAGCATTTGGGCTACTCCAATTGATAGAGTATTGAGGCCCAACTCCTTCTGATTGAATGATTGAGTTGAATGTAGGTGTATAGCCAAAATTGTTATCAATAAATCCACTTCCAATTGAACTTACTTGTTGATACTTATTTTTTGCGTCTACTGCTTTATATGTTGTTAAATAAAGTTTACCAGAACTTGAGATAAATTTAGTTAGATCTTTCGTCAATTTCCCACTTACAGTATCACAAGAAAAACCTAATGATTTGTACCAACTAACTATTTGTTCTCCACTTACTTCTTTATTACCATCAATTTTAGCGAATGTCTCTAAATCTTTGACAGTTTTTTGTTATCATCGCCAAAGTAGAGATTGATAAGCGACACTGCTGATAATTTTGATTCGTTTGATTTTTCTGAGATTGGTTGTGTTTGTCTCAGTTGTTTAACATCTTGGTCAGTAAAAGTTGCTTCTGTGATAACATTCCCAGATTTCTTCAAATCTACATTAAAAACGCCAGTAGCTCTATCGCTTTTTATTGCTGACCTACTATCCCAAGAAGGGTCTTTTTTGATATCTGTGATTGATTTTATCCATTTAAAGTCAGTTGAAGCAATAGTGGTATCAGGATTACTATACTGGTCTTCAAATTTAAATGGATTTTGTTCTGCTCCATCTTGAATTTCCAACTCACCATGATAAGCTGTTTTTATAAATGAACTATGAAGTTGATCTTCTTCGTCACCAGAACCAACATCACTATGAGCATATAAAACTCCTGTGGTTTGTTTTTCTAACCAATTAGCAGGATTTTGACTCTCAAAAACAGAAACAATTGGACTAGACTTATCCAAGCTGCTTTTAATCTCATCTGTTGTAAGTGCGCGATTGACGATACTTGCTGTGTAACCAATTGAGTTTAACCAGGCTACTGCTTGTTCTACAGACACATTTTCGCTTTTCATTTGTTCAATTGTATCTGAAGGGTATAACCATGTTAACATATCTGATGCAGACATCCAACCATTTTCTACAATATCAGTATTCACAATCGAAACTACTGTAGCGGCTAATGATTGAGATATTTTACCATCTCTACTATCACCAGAATTGATAATATTCCAAGTTGGTTTAGCAATTTCCTTAATTTGTTTAAGTTCAACCTTGAGATTATCTTTTGTGAACGAAGAATTTTCAGTTGTAAAAGCTAAAACTGCTTGACCAGAATAGGGGAATAAAATAAAAGCAACACCGATTAACATAAAAAGTTGTAAAGCTATTTTTTTAATTTTCATTTGTCACCTTCAGTCTGTTTTCCTGAATCAGATAAAACTTTTATCATCTTCCCATCTTTTTCAATATCTTGTATAACTGGATTTTTAAATTTCTTTTCGATATCCTTCATATTTTTTTCGTCAGCTGGTTCTATGGTTCCATTTAAGTTAATGTATAGTCCATTTGAAATAACATCTTTCTTGAACTCCGCAATATTTCTCGACTCCTCAGTTGAAGTTTTTCCTTCAACAGTTGTTATTTCCTTCTCATCAACACTCGATACGGAGTTAACAACCTCATCCTTTTTTTCTCTTACAGTTTTACTCACTGAAGTATTATTCTCTTTTTGACTCGAACTCTTTGTTTTTCCCTGATTGAAATTAACAAAAATTACACTAATACCCAAAAATAGAATAAAGCCACCAATCAAGATAAACTTTAAATTTCTTTTCATAACAATTCCCTTATATTTATATTAGTGCAGTTAGCTACTGCCAAAGCCCGAGTGTTAAACTTGGAATATACGCTGTGGATTAGTTATTTGCTCCAATCGCTTAGACGATTTCAGAAAGGCTCTAACCACAGCTTTTTGTTAAATTGGTAATGAGTTTGATAACGCTTAGACGTTTTATATTGAATAAGGCTACAAGACAAAAAGTGCGTGGGTTTAACAACAGCGGCTAAATAAATCATTTAGGAGACTATCATTATGACACTGTACGTTGGGATTGATGTTGCTAAAAACAAGCATGACTTAGCTATCTTGAGAGAACGTGGAGAGATTATAACCAGACACTTCCAGTTCGCTAATTCTTATCAAGGTTTCAATGCCTTAAAAGAACATCTAGAACAATTCAATCAACCAACACAAGATATTCGTATCGCACTTGAAGATACAGGACATTACTCAGACAACCTTGTCACTTTTTTTCAAAAGCTTGGATACCCTGTATTTACG
>SAAR01000471.1 GCA_009916335.1 Erysipelotrichia bacterium
GCTCGATGCTCTGGATGCGGCAGTAAACTATACAACTTCCTTTCCTAAAGACGGTTTGAAAGGATACTGCACGGTTTTTAACAGAACTAAGTATGTGCAGATCAACGCACACCTGTCCAGAGTAGAAAAAGCTGTCGTGGCTGTACATGAGGCTGGACATTTAGTGATTCATGCGGATGAGCTAAAGGTCGGAGCCTTTCAGGACAGCGATATTTACTATGCCACCGGCAAAAAAGAGCGTGAAGCTAATTTCTTCGGTGCAGACTTTATGATTGGTGACGAACAGGTACTTGACCTGATGCACAGTTGCGGCGCTAATTTTTTCACCGTAGCCAAAGCATTGTATGTGCCTGCACCCTTTTTCGCCTTCAAGCTCTACAGCATGGTGAATCGCGGCTATGCGATGCGCATGCCGGTAGACTTGGACAGCAGTTTTCTTGCAAAGTGAGGTGCTTTTATGGCAAGTGGAAAAGACATCAAGACCTATGTCAGCGTGAGCGTGGTTTTCAACGAAGCCGGGCTGATGCTCCCGCGTGAAATTATTTGGGAAGATGGTCACAAGTATGAAATCGACAGGGTAAAGGACGTCAAGCAGGCGTTCTTTTTTTATTCATAAACATTTGATAAAAAATTCATAATCCCTGTTTTAATTCCCTTTACAAACTCATCTTGATATTTTTCATTACTTAAGCGTTTAGCTTCTTCTACATTGGAAATAAATCCGCATTCTAGTAAGACACCGATTTTATGGCTATTCTTCAAAATATAGTAATTCCCTGTTTTAATCTCCATTTTAGAATGACTGATAGGGGTAATGGCTTCTTGAATATAGGAGGCGAATAGGTGTGAATCTTCATCTTGTGGACAATAGAAAAGTTGTGATCCTTTTACACTAGTATCAGCATACGCATTCATATGAATGCTAATAAAAAAATCTACTTTTTTCTGATTGATAATATCAATTCTTTTTTTCATATCTTCTTGTTTACGATTTGTAGCATGTAAACTCGCTAAATCATTTTCATCTGTTCTAGTTAGAATGACTTTTATTCCTAACATTTCTAATTGTTCTTTTAATTTTCTTGTAAAGATTAAATTTAAATCTTGTTCCTTGAGTCCATTCTTTCTCGCACCATCATCTTTCCCTCCATGTCCACTATCTAAAGCAATGACAACTCCTTTATATGGTTTATAAGCATTTAAAATAATTCCATTAGTCATTGTTTCACTCATCACATTCATAGCAAACAATAAAATAACAAACATCGCAATTAATAATTTCTGTTTATTTGACATACATTCACCCATATAAATATATGTTTAAAACTATAAAAAAAGAATTGTAATAAGCAATATAAAAACCTATACTCTTTTACAAATATAGGTTTCATTTCATTATTCATTTTCTTCTATTTCATTTACTTCGACATGTTCTATCACTTCATGGTATGCATCTACGTTCACATATCCTTCTTGATCAATCACTTTATGTAAATAATATTTGATAATAACTAAATCAAACACATCACAGATAGCAAATATAATCACTGATATACCGATAATTTGTGTGATTTTAAACATCGTCTCAAAGGGATTAACAATTAATGCAATCGCCACTATTATTTTTAATATCATCAATAATAAAGAAAGATACCAACGTTCTGCTTGTATTTTTTTTAAATCGAAGATATAAGGTATTTTAAAAACTGCGTTGACAATCATAATAATACCTAAAACGATAGGAATCAAGTTTGCTAGAAAAGTTTTATTAAAAAATAAAAGCAATGCCCCTAACATACAAACTATTCCATAAGCTAATTCAAAGCTTACACTACGTTTGCTTTTATAATGGCGATAAAATGCTAATATAGCTAACATTAAAATTAATGCTCCAACAATATCAGAAAAGAATGTTAATGTCATTTCTGGTTTCATTAACATAAAACATCCTAAAAGAATAAAACATAATGCAATGATTAGCGTTTCTTTCCATACTTTATTAAATGAACGGTTCATAATTACCTCCTATTATTCTGTTCTCAGTGCGATAACAGGATCTTTTCGACTTGCCATCTTGGCAGGAATGAGTCCTCCTATTAGCGTTAAACTTACACTTATAATGACTAATATGATTGCGTGTAATGGATTTAATTTTGCGACATTAGCTAAGCCTGATAAATCTTCAATAATAATATTAGCAGGAATTGTTAGTAATTGTGCCACTAAAATACCTATCGTTCCTGAACACAAGCCAATGATCATTGTTTCGGCATTAAATACTCTTGAGATATCTCTTTTTCTAGCTCCTAAAGCACGCAAGATGCCAATTTCTTTCGTTCTTTCTAGTACAGAAATATACATAATAATTCCAATCATAATACTAGATACAATTAAGGAAATAGATGAAAAAGCGACTAGTACAACTGTAATTGCACTCATAATATTTCCTGACAAGGAAGAAATCATTTCTGCCATATCTGTAT
>SAAR01000071.1 GCA_009916335.1 Erysipelotrichia bacterium
TGCTCATGCCCTGTATCCTATCAATACGGGGAAGCTTGAAGGATTCAATAATAAGATCAAGGTACTAAAAAGAATCGGATATGGGTACCGAAACATGGACTATTTCTTTACCCTTATCCGATTCCATTCTTTACCTAAAAATTATTCATCCCCCAAATTTCCGTGAAGAGCCAAATTTATAAATATCACAAAGAAAACCCATACGATAAGCAATTTGAAAACGAGTATTCAAGAGAAATCTCTCTTTACAAAGTGGCTGCAACGGAACTACTAAAAACTTACAAAAAGCTACCTGATACGAAAGAAATACTAACCGAATTAGATGCCCTTCAAGAAAAAAAGAATACCCTGATGAAAGAGTATTCTGCATCAAAAACAAACATGGATGACCTATTCATCATTCGTAAAAACTTCGAGCAATACATGGGGAAAGAGATGGAGAGATAATGCTGCTATCGCCCTTTTTTCTCATGCAACAATTTTTATTTTCAAAAATGAGTATCCTATTAAGAATGACCACTGAATTTATTTCAGCACCTTATTGGCATAAATTGAATTCAATCTTCATTTCTCCTGATCATTCTTCTATACTGTGCTTAAACAGGAGGATTACGAAATGAAAGAACGAAAACTTAAAGTCACCTATGCACCAGGAGCGGAATATAAAGAACAAATCCCTCGCATTGTACTGCAAGGGAAATGGTTGAAAGAGCTTGGTTTTGAGGTTGGGGAGTATGTAATTATCAGCCCATCCAGCGAAAAAATTGATGTATCTAAAAACAAACAATGAGGAAACACGCTACTTCTCTTACACTATATGGTTATCTCGTATTGCACATTCCAATTCTTCAACGCTGTATCAATTATATTTCGATTGAATTCACTCGGCAAATGAATGTATAGGCAATCTCGGGCACGACTACAAGCAACATAATACATTCTAACAAACTCGTCAGAAATTTCTTCTCTTAATATTTCTGGATTATTGTAGACCGCAGGTAGTTTTATTTTATCAAATCTATTAGGATTCACACTGACTATCACCTCATCCCACTCCAATCCCTTTGCTTGGTGTACAGTCATATATTTGCTACCAACAGAAAAGACTTCAGTAAACAATTTAAAAGAAGTTGACCAAGTTAGAGCTTTTAAGTTCTCTACAATTGGTTTACCATTTTCCAAATCATATTCATCAAAAATAGGAACATTAAAATCCTCTCCAAGCAATAAAATTCTTAGATCTTTATATTTAATTTCATCTAGTAAATTGTTAAAGCCAGTTATTACTTCAACTGGAGAAGAACTATCGGTTAATTCTTTAAAGGCATCACCTATAATTCCAATGATTTGTCTTACAATAATGTGGTTAAGTTTCCTGCGGTCGATACTAGTATAAAGTTTAAATGCATTTAACACATCAACGAAAGAGCCATTTTCATACGCTTCATGTAATGTGAAAATAAACTTAAAAGCACGAACCCAAGTAACATTATTCATTTCTGTAATTTCAGATCGTATATCAATAGGAGAATTGTAATATGAGTTATATATTTTAGTGAGTATTTGGATTTGATTGTCATCAATATCTCGAATATATGCGAACGCATTCGCCCATGCACGTGTTAATACAACTCCCCCTCTTTCTATCACAGAAGCTATTGTTGATTTAACAGTTTCAGAATCTCCAATAAGAAATTGCACAGGTATTTGCTCAGAATTATCTTTTTTTTCATCACTATCATATGGGCGAATTGAAGTTTGTATCACGCTAGTATCAGATTGACGCAAGAAATTGCAAAAGTTCACAATATTACTAGTTGATCGTCTATTTCCGTTGATTACAAACTCCGATAATTGTCTTTCTCCACTTAGGGTGAAATTTGAAAATTGAGTTGGTCGAGCTCCTTGAAAACTATAAATTGATTGAGCAATATCACCAATAATACCAATCGTTGAAGATTTGAGTCCGATAAGCTTTATTAATATTGTTTGTAACGGATTGGTGTCCTGAAATTCATCGATAAATATGAATGGGAATTTCACTCGCAAAGAATATAATGCTGTTGGATTTGTTTTTAGTATTTGATATCCGAAAAATAAAATTTCATCATGGGTTAATTTTCGCAATTTTGACCACACATATTTTTTTATTGGTAATTTATGATTCTCTTCAATACTTTTTGATGCTGATAGATATATTTTACCGTTATCTAAGAATAACTTATTATCGACTTGAACATCACCCATAAGTTTTTTGCTATACGTTGGCGATGTTGTTTCTCCAGTTTCATCAATAATAAATTTATAAATCTCTTCTTTATCAACACCATGCAATATGCCTACGCCTTCTATCTGTGATGTGATAGCCTTATTGCCTTCAATATCGATGTCAAATTGTTCTTTAATAACCCTGCGTAAATCTATCTGAAAAGGTTTAATAATATGTTCAATTATAAATCCATGGATAGTAAAAACTTCAACCGAATCGGAAAGTCTATTTAAACGGTATATTATCTCTTCCACGGCGGCATTAGTGTATGTTATACACAATACTTTTCTCAAATTGCTCTTGGAAATAATCGAATTAGTTATAACAATATTTTTAACATTCTCTACTAAAAAATGTGTTTTTCCTGCTCCTGGTCCCGCGTAAATCTTAACATGATTTTGAAGTTGCTCATTAGTTAGGATTGTACTTGATTCTATTTCGAAAGCCATTCCAACCCCTCCTTAATGTAGTTTGGAACAGTAATTTGGTCGGACAAGTCTTCATTTGATAGAATACTCAACGCAACTTCGCCTTTTCGTTTTTTAGCATAATCAAGAAAAAGCTGTGAAAAGAAAAGGGCATTGTACTTAGTAGTATTATCACTATCATTTTGTATAGCAGTTTCAAATTTCGCAATAAATTCACTTGTTTTTTTCTTCGTTCCAGCATGAGAAATAGCCTCTTGGTTTGATACCCACTGACCATAATCGATACCACATGTATTAACAAACGCTGACAAGCAATCTGGTAGTACAATTCTCAGTAATTCCTTCGTAACATCTTGGTTATCAATATTAGCAAGGAGTAATTCATCCTCAAATGTCTGTCCTCCCATCGACTGTGAAACCAAATTAAGATTTTCAATATCGAAACGTTCGTTTAATTTTTTAATGTGCGATGCACCTTCATAGTTCCTATAGTCATCAATATTTTTCAGAACTCCATCTTCAAGCCAAGGAAAATCAAGATCAGTAATACAGAGCACCTTTTTGTTAACGGAGTTTCCGTTAAATAGCTCAATAAAATGCTCGAAATGCTTACCACCTATTTCTACAATTGAAATATGAGCATCTTCATAGGAACAGTTACATTTCTCCATAAATAGAGGCAATAACAGTTTCTCAGCAATTCCTTCTACAAGTATAACTTTGTCTGCAAAAAGCATATCAGAACGAGTCACATCAAGGAATTTGCTTAGGTGTTTTTTAGCATTTTCTTTTCCCACGAAATGTTCCTCAAGACTTTGTTGGCAACAATCTGACCCTTCAACCGAACGGTAATAATCAAGCATAAACATGTTATCAATGCCAGCTACTGCCGAAATATTGCTTGAATGTGTAGTCACAAAAATCTGTTGGTTTAATTTATCTTCTTCATCTAATTTTCGAAGGAATTTAAATAGCTTATACTGCATAGATGGATGAAGGTGTGCTTCAGGTTCTTCTAGACATAGAATACGAAAATCTTTACCTTTTCTAATTTCTGTTATTTTAATAAGCATATAAATATTTATTAGATTATTATATCCAAGTCCATTATGTGCAAGAGGGACTACAAAGTCACCTTTAGTATCTCTTGCATCAGTCACATACGCATCCGAAACTCTAATATCTGGTCTCAAGTTTTGAAATATAGAAACATTACCTTGCTGTAGGCCTATTTCATTTTGTTCGTTTTCGAACAAATTAGACATTTTTTCCAGAGCAGGTTTTAGAATTTCTTTCAATTCCACAGATAAATTTTGTTTAAGTTCCCTAATAGCTTGAATATTATCTTGGTCTTTTGTGTATGCTTCAATTTCTCTTTTAGTTTCCTTAGAAACATTCTCACTCGTTCTTTCTGCTTCAATAAATCTGATATCAAATAAGCTTGTTGCATCTTTTTTATCAGCAGGAGTATCACTGGCACCATTTGTATATGACCATTCGTAACGATTAAGAAAAGTCTCCAACAAATTGATATACTCATCTATCGATTGAATGTCTTTAGTTTCTTTTCTATAATCTGCTAACGCTTTAGTTTGAAGAGCAAATACAAGTCTAACAACTGCCACTAATGAATAATTAGCCGAATCGCCATCTTCTTGTCGCAATTGCCCTACTTCGTTCATACCTAGAAAGGGTACAAGTTTAATAATACTTTCATCGTCAGTGTCATCTTCAGAAATTTCGTGTCTTATGTCATATTCAATCTCAATAATTGGAGGTTCATCAATATACTTTGTTGCATATTCTAAAAGATTGTTCTTGTTAAAATCATGAACAGATATAGTAGAAGGGTTACTTAAAAGTCGAATTGCATTTAACAAACCCGTTTTACCAGAATTGTTCGAGCCAATTATAACATTCAACCCTTTTCTGAATTTCATTGAAAAATTATTATAATTTCTATAATTCTTAATAGTTATGCTTTGAATATGCATATTATCTTTTTACCTCACAGTCTAGTCGTTTTAATGATCTGTTGGTACTGCATTAAACTCGAAGCTTACTTCTTATATTATCGAACTCCGAGTCTCATTCTTTGCATGGAAAGTAAAGAATTTTTAATATCGTTATAATATTGATCTATTCCATATGAACGAAGAACTTCATGATCGAATGCTATCCGATCAACTTCAGATAGTTCTCTTTCCGTTGAATAGACTTCACGTTGTAATAGTGAATTAAACTTCTCCAATATACGTTCTCGTTGCTCACTATCAATATTATTAGGGTTCAGCATATAGGCATTTCTCATTGTAGTGCTACTAATATCTAAAGCGCCAAGTCCACGACCAAACCCGATAGCTTCGATATAAAACATGCCCAGTATAGAATTAAGCAATGCATGATAAAGATCAATATCAGGATTATCAGCAGTAGTCTTCAGCCCAATAAGTCGCTGATTTATAAAACTAGGCGACTCAAATTTTGCAAAAAATAATCTTCGATCAGGATTCATTGTCGTTACTATGCTTGCAACACTTGTATCTTTCATTTCATACCAATGCATGTCTCTCCTAGCCAGTACCTCTGTTAGAGGTTTCCCTGTTTTATTGACACCATTTTCAAATCGCTCAATCCATGCTAAAGCACCTGAATGATTTAAATCTCTCAATTCTTCGAGAGTCCTTGAACAACAAAAAGCATCATTATCAGCTTCAGCAAATAAAGAATTCACCGCTCTCGAATTCTTAAGAACCTTTCTAATGTAACATTGTTCAATTCCGTGTCCAGAAGCAGGATAAAACATTGTATCCCATCCTCTTCTTTCGCCACGAACAACTTCAAAAACTTCAGAAATAGGTGTCATCTTATCTTTGATATTAAGCAACCATGAAATATTATGAAACAATGCTGATAACGAAACATTCATGGTACAAAGTGATGTAATATCTGAATTAGTGTACGCCTTTAGTTTCATAACTTGTGGATCCAACTCCCGATTAAGAAGAGCAGAATTAACTATTGTTTCCACATCGCCTTCATTCTCTCTTAATTCTGACAAACTCTTTTGCCAAGAACAAAACGTCGTATGCTCATTATTCAGAGGGGCTCCTACAACCATTCTTTTTGTAAGTATTGAAATCACTGTAATGACTTTAGCATTATTAAACCATCTTGTAGAATTGCTTAAATGAATCTGCTCAATTTTATAATAATAACCAAGTGCTTTAAAAAACTCTCTACCTGCCGTTGTCCCAAGCCATGAATTTGAAGTAATTATTCCTAAACGACCTCCTTCATCAAGTATTCTATGTAGAGCAAATACGATAAACGAATAATAGTCGTTTCTGTTACTTAAGGTGACACTCGTAGTCTCTTGAACTATATCGTGAATTTTTTCAACGTATATCCAATCTGCATCGGATATTTTTTCGAAAGGAACAAAGGGTAAGTTAGAAGCGATAGTTTTGAACTTAGGTATATTAAAATTTAAATACTCACCGTTAGCTGGATTAGTTACTTGTATACTATCTCCCTCATTCAGTGTGAACACATTCTTTTGAAATATCCTACTTGGTATATTTATCGTATCAATATCTGTCATACTTATATTGGCAATCTGTAAAGGGAATGAAAACTTATCAGAAGCCCACGTCGTTTCTACAGCCTGTTGAACATTATTTAATTGCATTCTTTTGTGTTTCAAAATTGCCTTAGGTATTGACCCTGTTCCACAACATGGATCGCTTGCTTGACCTGTCCAATCATGTGTCGATAAACGAACAAGAATATCAGCTAAAATATCAGGAGTAGTAAACTGTCCATTTATCTCTCGTTGTGATACAGCAACTGTGCTTTCCAATATGGTTTGTAGTGCTGATTGTTCAATCTGGTGAATACCATTACTTGTCAGGAATATATTTAAATCCAATATATCGTGCCATGTCTTTTCTGGGAGCATGCTATTATGCTCCAACCCACCAAATATATTATAGAAATCACAATTAGATGTAATTCTTTCAAAAACAGCATTTGCTTCAATAATTGTGGTATCAAAAGAAAGGTTGTTAACTTCCATCGCAGCATTATGACTATATTTTATCAAGTGAGCAAATATAATCCTATTTGCCCAGTTAAGTAAAACTACTTTAGCGTATGCACTAAACATATTCGTTTCGTCTGATACAAATTCTGATTGAACAGCATCCCACCAAACAGAGATATAGGCTCCAATTACTGAATTCGTTGCACAAATACGTCTCATTTCTTCACTTAAAAGATTTTTATTGCGCTCAATAATCGTAGAAACAATAGTATCCGAAACAACCTCACCAATTTCAGATCCATGTATTTCACCAGTCACTAAATATTCGTTTAATTCAAGTAAAATTCTTTCAATTATTGGAAGCCATTCATGTTTATATCTTTCAACATCGTCTCGAGTCTGGATATGACTAGTCTCATTCCATTGTTTGACTATTTCAAATTCACCATTAGCATTTTTTACATAAAGAACACCAGCAGTAAAATTCCAAATAAAATAGCTATTTAATCCTAAAGATACTGCTTTTCTTTTTGCGTCATTTATAAATGTAGTGTCCGTTATAGGGGTATCTGGAAGCTTCAATTCCCACCCCTGTAATATTTGTGTTTGGTTTTCATCTCCGTATAAAAGAACATCAGGAAACATGCTTTGATGTCCTGTTGAAATAGTTGTTTCTCCACCTGCACGTATAATTCTTAAGTTTAGGCTTTGTAACTTGATATTAATGTCGGAAATCATTGAAATAGCCCAACTACGTTCATTTCTCCTAATAATTGTAGGCATATATTATTCACCTCTCTTCAAATTCTTGTATCAAGTTTGTTTTGATTATTTTATTACGAGTTTTTTTGTCTAAGCTAGTCCATGCTAAAAACAATCTTCTTTTTGCTACATCTATATAATTAATCTTATCTTTTTTGAATAGAGCTACATCTTCATTTTTTTCAATACCGATGAAATTCCGTCCTTCCATTAAGGCTGCAACCAAGAATGATCCACTTCCAAAAGTGTTGTCTAAAATGATATCTCCAGGTTTAGTATATGTCCTCACAAAATATCGTCCAAGTTCGATGGGCTTTTGCGTCGGATGAACTACCTCTCCTTCGCTTTCTGCTGTTTTAGCATAAACAATATCAACGGGGTACCTTTCTCCATCACTTTGCACATGAACAGGTTGAAAATCTCCATAGCTACCGCTAAGCTGATTTTTACGTATACCTTTATCGTAAGGCTCTCCTTCTGTCATCTGTGGATTATAAGTAGGTTGTTTTTTATAAAATACGCAAACGTCTTCGTGTTTTCGAAGAGGTTGTTTCTTTGCATTTAAGAAATTTGTAGGTTTCGATTTTTCCCAAACCCATTTATATTTATATAACTTAGGTTGACTTAATATTAGCCTTGCAGTAAATAAACCTTGTGACGTTAAAACAATAGCCCCATTCGGTTTTATAATTCGATTATATTGCTCCCATAGCAAATCAAGAGGTATATAGCTATCCCATTGATTCTGTGTCATCCCATATGGTAAATCACACAATATCATATCAATAGACTCATTTGGTATTCTTTTCATGCATTCTAAGCAGTCTTCTTCAAACAATTGATTTACCATTGGGTATATCAGTTCATTATTATCTATCATATTTCAGCTCCCACCTTTTCCTGTTTAGCAGAATCAAAGATTTTCTTTACCTCTTCTATATCTTGTTCGTCGATGTAATATGCAATAGCCGCCTTACCAATTGCAGAAGTTCCCACAGCTGCTATTCCTGAACTCACAGCAGAGCCAGATCCCGGCCATACAGCATTTAATAATTTAGATGCCTGTTGCGCAGCAACTCTAAATACATAGCCTGCACCTGCAACTCCTCCCATGCTAAAAATAAATTCTTTAGCTGTATCAAGAGATATATCTCTTCCACTTAATGATGCTATTAAAGAGACCAAAACAGACTGAATGATGAGTAAGACATAAATATCAGATACTGGAATTGGAGTTAACGCAACTGTCGCTGATATTCCAGAGAAAATTTTATTCAAATGTCTTACTAGTCGATGTACAACTTCTGTAAGTCGTGCAGCCATCCTCAATCCCATCTGTGCATCAAAATCAAGGATGGCTTCTTCCAAAATATCGAGCAATTCCTCAATATTATAACGCCCATCAAATCCTATTTGTAGATTATCTATATCATTTTTAGGTAAATTATCAATATACTCTACATCGATTTCTATCCCATCAGGAGTTTGCCAATCTATTAGTGATGAAACGGCAATGATATCATCAATTTTTAAGCCATTCTTGACAATAATACCTTTGTAATACTGAACAACTTCTTGGATTTTTGCAATTTTATTTTGCGGATATTCTGTAGGTATCTTAAATCTTGTCGGCGCCATTTCATCAGATTTGTTCACAACCACCACCACTGGTAGCCGCATGCTATTAATCTCACTATAACTTTTTACAAGTTTCTTCAAAAATGAAACATCAGAATTAACATCATCACGATGAGTACAGTTAAGCATCATTATTGCAACATCAGGAGAAAATTCATTAATCTGATTAATCAACATATCCTCTGCTGATACTTCAGTATTCAAGCTTTCCGATTCCGCAATTCCTCTTGTATCTAGTATTTCCATTAATACTCTATCACCGTCCATACATTTATATGCCTGTGCATTTTCAGTACAGCTTCTTGTATCACTCACTGGTGCAACATACGAACCACATAAAGCATTAATCAAACTACTCTTGCCAACTCCAGTTCGACCAACAAGAAAAATTCTTGGAGGTCTATGCGAATCAATCCCTTCCATTAAGTTTTTAAGTTCTTTATCTCCAAGAATTGTATCCTTTAACATGACCCTTGTTTTTTCAGGAATTGCATCTGGAAGCTTATCAATTAAATCGCCAGCCTTAATATAGAATTTTTTCATATTCTGCATTCTTTGTTCGATTTTTATCTTATCTTTATCTTTTTTCATTTGCATTTTCTCCTATATATAAAAATTAGCAACACGGTTACTACAATGAGCTTTATGAATTTCGTGAATTTCCTCGTTTAATTATTTAATCTATATCGCTTGCAACACTCGCAACTTTTAATGATATTTTTGGTTTAACTTATTCATTTTTTCGATTTATAGCAACCAAATCTCCAAAATCAACATTTAAGCTTGTCGCAATCCTATAGAGGACTTCCATGCTCACAAATTCACCACGCCCCATCTTTGCAATAGTAGCTGGTGCTATTCCAATAGACTCATGTAGGTCTTTCTTATTCATGCCTTTATCTATTAATAGTTTCCATAATCCATTGTAATTAACTTTCATTTCGCCACCTCTAATCTTCAACTTTGCGAATTTATTCTATTAGATTATATCATGTAGATATGTAATATTAAATATTTATTTCAAGAAAAATAAAAAAGCCGGTGCAGCCCGAAGACCACACCGACCAATTCACTATCTTTCTTGTCCTTTATTTTCTTTCTTTGATAAGTCATTACTCTTATCATTCTTCTGATAATCTTTGATTGCTCCTAAAATCGAAGGCTTTTTCTCTTGCTTTTCATCCTTCTCATTCATCTGTTCACGACTCTTTAGCAGCTTCGATGACAGGATACGAACATTGGAATGTTCCTTTCCGTTCTCATCAACCGAGGTTCTCAGTTGACCAAATAGCTTTATAAAATCGCCTTTCTTGAAGTCTTTAGGTATTTCACTTTTTTCTCCATATGCTGAGCAGTTTGTATAAATTTTACTTCCATCATCATCTTTTGAAACGACTGAGAAATTAACAACCTTAAAGGCTGTGCCATCCTTATTTTCTCTATCTACAACCTCAACTTCACCAATAACATTGCCAACGATATTCACTAAATCATCTTGATCCACTTCAATGGCATCTGACTGTTTTATTTGCCCTTGTTCTCTGAGGTTTTCAATCGAATAATCAAAGTCCTCATGAAGTAAGCTTCCATTATCACTTGCCATGAAGTCCTCGAACACAATATCCAAGGCTTGATTATCATCAATTCCTTTTTCAACACTCACCAAGGCTTTTATAAAGTCCTTATAATTCTCATCAATCATCTGGTTAATCGTTTGTTTCGCTTCGTTAAAATCCATTTTATATTCCTCCTATGTGTTAAATGATTAAGAGGCAGCACAGCGGCTACCTCTCTTTTTCTTGATTCTTCTTTTCTGATTGTTCTTCATTTTTCTCGCTAGATTGATAGCTTCTAATTTGTCTTAAGATTGATGTTTTTTCTTCGTTATTTTCAAGGTCTCCTATATCAACAATAGTGCTATCTCTGAAATTTGCATCATAACGGTCTTTAACTCCGTCATTATCCATATCTTTATCGAGTGGATCATACCAAGTGCCATCCTCATCAATTCTAAGCCCCATTTTAGCCGCTAAGTCATCTTCATCGACAAATACCATATCCGAGAACGTTATGCTCTCTACATGGAATTTTAGGGCTAGTAAGGCAATCTCATCATCTCCCTGTTCCATAAAGCTACCTGAACTTATAACTTCTCCATCTACTAGCTGAGACCAGGAATAACTTTCCAAATCGAGTTCATACTGGATTTCATGCCTTCCATCTTCGGATTCTGTGTAGGCAATCCCCACATGCCTTAAGTCAGGGTACAAAGCATCAAATTCTTCGTACTTATTTTCCTCATCATATTCTTCATTACAGAAGTCGATGATGACACGCTTTACATCCTCTAGTAGTGGCGATTTATTTTCCTTTTCTTCCACTTCGCCCATATCCAAAATACGATTCAGTTCTGCAAGACGTAGGACT
Source organism: Erysipelotrichia bacterium (assembly GCA_009916335.1). Next base: position 11,570 of record SAAR01000071.1, read on the forward strand.
TTTTCTTTTAGTTCAGCTGCTTTTTCAAAAGGCTTCTCTGCTTCCACTTTGGCAGTGATTAACTGATCTTTCGTTGCTTCTAGCTTATCCTGCAAAGTCTGAAGTCTTTCACCCATCTTATCTAGGACATTATCAAGGCGTTGAATATTCCCATCAGCACTCACACCAAATTCTCCTTGATGTTTTGCTTTTCCCTGTAAAGTAAATTTGTATATGTTATGGAAGCTGTCATAAGACACTTCTAAATCGAAATTATGGTACTTTCCGATAACTTTACTATCTCTGATACCAACAGACTTAACGGATTCTAACAAGGCTTCTCCAGCTTCTTTTTTATCTGTGTATCTATGATTATCTAGCATTAAGGATGTGAACTTATCCTCACCAAACGCCCTTGGTTCTACTACCACTAAGTCTTGCTTTATGTTCTCAATCAAATTCTCAAGCTTTGCAATTTCATTAGGGTAGGACTTTAGAATTTTATCCTCCAGTCGATATTGATTAGACTTGTAGTTGGCTTCAAGCATTTTCAGCTTCGTTACTTCATTGTCCAGGTCCATCTTTTCTTTAATCAGGGGATTTCCTGTTGCCAGAGCTTTAATTTCCGCATAGCTTAGGCTGGATTCATCAACATCCTCAGCCACACGAACTGGAGCCTTAGAAGTCATAATCTGTGAAATGAACTTTTGCTTATTCTCAATGGTCTGCCATAAATAGCTGTCAAAAGTATTTTCAGTAATGTACCTAAAAATATTAACCTCCTTGTTTTCATTCCCTTGACGCACAATTCTTCCCGCCCTTTGCTCTAGGTCAGAGGGTCTCCAAGGTACATCCAAATCATGGAGTGCAATCAGCTTATTTTGAACATTTGTGCCGGCACCCATCTTTTGGGTCGAACCCATCAAGATACGAACTTCGCCACTTCTAACTTTGGCAAAGAGTTCATCTTTTTGTTTGTCACTATTCGCTTCATGAATAAAGGCTATTTCTTCTTTTGGAATTCCCAATGCAACCAACTTCTCTCGAACATCGTCATAAATATTAAATTCTCCATCACCTTTAGGAGTAGACATGTCCGAAAACAAGAGCTGTGTTGAACGTTCGTCTGATGTTTTATCCCAAATAGCAAAGACATTCTATAATGGACCCAAGAATTTAGACCACTAAAAGTTGCTTTTTAAGTTAGGTTGAATGTAATATTTAATCAAACGGAGGCACTATGAAACGAACACAG
>SAAR01000072.1 GCA_009916335.1 Erysipelotrichia bacterium
GACACTTCCTCACTAAAATCTTGACGCAAATAAAAAGTATCACTCACAAATTCAAAAAAGGAATAACGATTTGTGTAAATGAATGTATATAGTGAAAAAGCAATAATAATCGCAAAAATATTAGCCACAATCATTTTAATAGACAATTTTTGTAGTAAGCGATATTCATACTTCTTCTTCATTTTCTTCCATAAATTAACAATTCTTTCAGCTATTTTCCCTCGATACAGTAACAGAAAACAAACGCTGCCACATACTAGTGCAATCACGAAAGCAAAGGTGCGATAATATGTAAAGTAACGACGGAAAGTAGGATATGCTACAATCGTAATTTCTTTACCATCACTATTGATATTGAAATCTTGTGCATACTTTGTATTTTCTTCATACGGTCCTCTACCATACGCATAATAAAGATCACTTTCTTCATCATCGACAGAAAAATAAGAAATCGTTATTGTATAATCAACTAATTCATTTTCTAAGATTTCTTTAAAATGACTCATATTTTCATTGTTAAATTCATATTTATAAAATTGTTGTTCAATTGCTTTTTGTTTCACTTCAGATACACTAAAATCAACATAGTTATTTTCATGTAATTGTGATAATACATCAAAACGATAGGCATAAACAGTAAAGAAAGTAAGAATCGCAACAAGTAAAGAAAGATACAAAAAAACGATATTTCTTTTCAATCTCTTGCTTTTATGACTAGCCAAAACGATACCCCTTTCCCCAAATCGTTTTAATGTATTTTGGATTTTGTGCATCTTCCTCTATTTTTTTACGCAAGTTTCTAATATGTACCATCACTGTATTATTCGCACTGTAATAATATGGTTCTGCCCATATTGTTTCATATAAATGCTGAGCAGAGAAGATTTGTCTAGGATGTTGCATAAACAAAGATAGAATTTGATATTCAATATCGGTTAATTCTACTCGTTTTCCTTTCACATAAACAACTTCTTCACTAACATCTAATTCAATCTCTTTTCTACTTAAACGCTTTTGTGCTACTTCCTCTTGTTGTTCTTCTTTTCCTTCATATACATAGTATCTTCTAAGTAACGCTTTCACTCTCGCTGTTAATTCATTATAGGAAAAAGGCTTTGCTAAATAATCATCGCCTCCACTAGAAAAACCTAATGTCTTATCACTATCTAAGCCCTTTGCACTTAAAAATAGGATAGGGACATTGCTCTTTTCACGAATCTTAACACAAGATTGATACCCATTCACCTTTGGCATCATTATATCTAAAATGATTAAATCTACCTGATCTGCTTTATTTAAAGCATCTTCTCCATCGACTGCTTCTATAATCTGATAGCCTTCACTACTAAGCAAGACATTGAGAACTTCTCTGATTTCATCATTATCATCTGCAATCAAAATTGTTTGTGCCATTGTATTTCCCTACTTTCTACATTTAAATTATACATGAATATTCTTACTTTCCTATTGAAATTAAGATTTCTTACTCTTTATACCACTCATTATAAGACAGCCAATTCTCATAAGCAAACATATGCTTTAAATGTTTCATTACCTTTGCTTGTGAGGAATACAGCTTAGTAAGTTGTTTCTTCTTCGTTAATGATGGTGCAGATAATGGTGTTTGTAGCCATTGACTACTTCTCATTTTTTGCATATCTCGCTTTTTTACATACTTACCAAAATAGTACAGACGATCTAATTCATGATTTTCTTTTACTATATTAGTAACAATTTGACTTGTCATTATATGATGCTTATGTCCATATTCCCCTTCTGGATTATGCGTTACTATTTGCTTGAAAGGATACTTTTTTATCAAATAGGCTAAATCATTTTGTATCTTCTTTTTACTACTTTGCCAATCATCTCTTTTCCCGTTTGTCTTATCAGGATAAGCAAGTATCAACCCTTGTGAATGACTTGCTTTCATAATCTGTGTAAACTCTTTACTTCTTGTCTTATTATCTTGATTTGTCAGACATACCACTACATAATTGCCATTTATTAAATGATCAGCACCCCAAATCGTTTCATCATCTGGATGTGCCACCACCATTAAAGAATCATACACACGCTTATCTATATGTTGACTAAAACTCACCATCTCTTTACTAACTTGTTGATCTTGTTTATTAGTTTCTTTCCCATAAGAAACAAAAAGAAGCGAAAAGACAAGTCCTAATACTAGTAATATCATCAATAAATTTATCTTGTTTCTTCTCATATTATCACCTCAATCTTCCCTATCATATCATTTGTTTCTTAAAATAAGTGTTAAGTATTTCTTAATCATTCTTAAGATTTTTACAAAGAAAGAAAATAAAAAATTAATGTTTATTTAGATGTTCTTTAGGTAGATTTTAAGATTTATCTGCAATAATAAGCACAAGGAGGAATGGTATGAAGAAAAAAGATTACTTGTTATTAATGACATTAGCAATACTCCCTATTCTACTTGTCCTAATCCTTGTCCCTACGCAAAGCTGTTTTGCACATGAAGTAGATTGGCTTTCCCAACACTCGACAATCCCTGATTACTTTCGTCAGCTATTTTATCAAAGTAAAGATTTATTCCCTGATTACGCCGCTCATTTACAAGGTGGAATCAACATTTATGCCCTTTCCTACTATGGATTATTTCGCCCTGATGTATTAATTTCCTACTTACTTCCGATGGTATCCATGGAAACAATCATCATCACTTATATGATTCTAATGATGTCTTTTGCAAGTTGTTTATGTTTTATCTGGTTAAAAAGAAAAGGATATACTTCCTCACTATGCATGTTTGTATCTATTTTGTTAATTTGTTCAAGTATGTTCTTTCAATCCCATAAACAAATTATGTTTGTCAATTATTTACCCTTTTTATTCATGGCACTTTTAGCCATTGATAAGTATTTAATAAAACATAAGACAATATGGTTAAGCATTGCTATTTTCTTAATTATTTTGCATAGTTATTTCTTTAGTATTGCAGCCATTATCATCTGCATACTCTACTATTTTTACATGCTTAGCAAACAAGAAAAATTAAGCCTACACACATTCATTAAAAAAGATACGTTACGCTTTTTATATGCCATTATGTTAGCGATTTTATTAGCAGCGATTTTATTATTACCAACAGCACTTGTGATCTTAGAAAATACAAAAAGTGTCGCAAATACTACCTTATCCGATGTATTAACCATGTCCTTAGATCTTGATGGCTTATTATATGATCCTTATGGTTGTGGACTTACGATGATTGCATGGATAAGTATTAGTTTAGGCTTATACAGTAAACAAACAAGAAACTTATCTATCCTTTTGATTGTTTCCTTTGTATTCCCCTTAATTGCCTATTTATTAAACGGTACACTATATGCACGTTCTAAAATATTAATCGTTTATTTACCACTTGTCTTATTGCTCATTTGTGATGTATTACAGCAGCTAAAACATAAGCAAATCAAAATAAAGCCAAGTCTATTATTTCTAGTTATTATACCGATTCTTTTTTATACAGGAAATAAATTAATCATGTTAAGTGATGCAATCTTTACCCTACTCATCTTGTGGATATATCAAAATAAAACAAAGATGCACTTATTATTTGGAAATTTGCTTTATCCCTTATTATGTGTTGCCCTAATCAATTCGCCAAGTGAATTTTTAACACATGAAAGTTATGTAAAAGCAACAAGCAAAGAAAAACAAACATTAATTGAACAATACCAAAAACAAGGGAAGGGAAGAAGTGATGATCTAAGTTCTCCCTTAGCGAATAGCAATCGTTTATATTCTTTGCATGAATACAAAACAACTGCTTATACATCTACATATCTTTCTTTATACAATACGTTTTATTATGACATAATGAAAAATCCGATCAGTATTGTGAATCGTGTTGCCATGCTTGCCAATAACAATATCTTTTTTCAAGGTTTCATGGGTGTAGACACCATTTATACAAATAAAAAGGTACCTATTGGATATGAAGTAAAAAAACAAAACAAACAAATCAAGATTGCAGAAAATAAAAATGTCTTACCTCTTGGCTATGCAACCAGTGATTTAATAAGCGATGAAACATTTGATCAATTGACTTATCCTTATACGTTGGATACATTATATAATAATGCGATTGTCAAACAAGGAGATCATCACTATCAAAGTCAGATGAAACCTGTTCAATTAGAGTATCAAGTAGTAAAGAAAACAAAACAGTTAGAATATGAAACAAAAGAAAATCGTGTTCGTATTCACGCTAAACAAGATAGTCAATTATCTTTAGACATCAATCAAGATTTAACAAACCAAATCATCTTAATCAGTTTTGATGTTAATGATGTAGAAAATGCCAAACAAAGTGATACCGCCATTACAATCAATCAAGTGCGTAATAAATTATCCAGAGAAAGTGCTCCTTATCCAAATGGAAATACTCGTTTTACTTATATCTTATCAAGTAATGAAGCCATTAAGACGCTCAATATAAAGTTTACTAAAGGAACCTATACATTAGACAATATCGCTGTCTATACTTTAGATTATGATGTGATAAAAGAAAGAGTAAAACAAGTAGAGCCACTTATACAAGAAAAAACAACAGGAAAAGAAGTGATGAAAGGACATATCCATGTCAAAAAAGATGGTTATTTCATTACCTCTCTACCCTACCAAAAAGGATACAGCGTATGGATCGATGGAAAAGAAGTCGAGGCAGAAATCGTCAATAAAGCCTTTCTAGGTGTTCCTATTAGTGCAGGCAAGCATACCATTACCATTGCATTTCATGCCCCTGCCAAACGTTTAGGAACAGGCTTAAGTATGATTGCTCTTATTTTATTACTATGCAATGGATATATAGAAAGAAGGAAAAAACAATGAAACAAAACGAAATAAAACAATTCATTCGCTATATCATTGTCGGTGGATTGACTACACTTATTAATTATATCGCCTATTATATACTGATTAATGCTCATCAAGGCTATTTACTAGCGAATACAATGGCATGGTTATTAGCTGTGATATTTGCCTTTTATAGTAATCGTAAACTAGTATTTCAAAGTAAACAAAACGCAAAGCAAGAAGCCTTTTCTTTCTTTCTATTACGTTTAGCAACCTTACTCATTGAAAATATATTACTTTATATACTCATTCAACAATTCACTGTCCATGTTTATCTTGCTAAAATCATTGTTAGCTTTGTTACTATCGTCGCTAATTATGGTTTATGTAAATTTAAGATATTTAATCAGAAAGAAGGTGTTATTTATGAATAAAATAAGTGTGATTGTTCCTTGTTATAATGAGGAGGAAGTACTTCCTTTATTTCATCAGGAAACAAGCAAACAATTAAAAAGTATTGCTAATATTGACTATGAATTTATCTTTATTAATGATGGTAGTCAAGATCATACGATTGATATTCTTAAACTATTAGCGAAACAAGATTCGCATTGCATCTATTATTCATTTTCAAGAAACTTTGGGAAAGAGGCTGCTATGTTTGCTGGTTTACAACACGCTAGTGGTAATTATTGTGTCATTATGGACGCTGATTTACAACACCCACCAACGCTATTAAAACCAATGTATGAAGCATTAAGCAAAGATGGATATGATTGTTGTGCAGGAAAAAGAGTCGATCGTGAAGGAGAAAACAAGTTAAGGAATCTATTATCAAAAACTTTTTATAAAGTCATACAGAAAATGTGTAAACTAGATATGAGTGATGGTGCTGGTGATTTTAGAATGATGAATCGCCAGATGGTAGATGCCATCTTAGAATTAAAAGAATACAATCGTTATATGAAAGGATTATTCTCTTTTGTTGGTTTCGATACAAAATGGATTGAATTTCATAATGTAGAAAGAGTTGCTGGAGAAACAAAATGGAGTTTTAGAAGTCTATTTTCCTATGCCTTTGAAGGAATCTTCTCCTTCTCTAATGCCCCTATTACCATTGCTGGTGTCATTGGCGTAATTCTTTTATGTATTTCCTTTATCTTAGGAATTACATTGTGCATTCAAGGTTTATTTTTACATTATTCTATTAATGGCTTTGCGGGCATCATAACACTCATTTTATTTTTAAGTGGCTTACAGATGTTATTTGTTTCTTTATTAGGTCAATACACCTCTAAAGGTTATATGGAAAGCAAAGGTAGACCTATCTATATCATTAAAGAAACAAACAAAAATTGTCATAGTCATATTTAATGTTCAATGAAAGCAACATAGGATTGTTGCTTTCATTATGTTAACCTTAAAAAAGCAAGAAAAGATAAAGAAACTGCTTGCAATTTCATTAAGATTTTGTTATTATGATTTAGCAGTTGTCTACGTAGCTCAGCTGGATAGAGCACACGCCTTCTAAGCGTGCGGTCACAGGTTCGAATCCTGTCGTGGACGCCATTATGCAGATAAGCCTTTAAACAAAGGCTTTTTTTATACCCAATATGCTAAATATTTCAAAAATATTCCAAATTTTTTATATTTCTACTAGCTTTGTTATTTGTTATCGCCATCTCTATTTCTTTATATCACCATAAATTTCTTGGATACGATTCCCTTCATTATCTAAAATCAGAATCCAGCAAGTATCAGCTAGCACTTCATCGATAACTTCCCCATCTTTCATAAATGATATAACAATTTTTTGAGCATTAGGAAATAACTTTTTTGTTTCTTCGTCTGCTATGAATTCCTTCTTATCCATCTGAGCCACTCCTTTATAATTTTATATCTTCCTAGAAACATATTTTTGAAATTTACACTATCTAAATTATACAACTTAATTGATTCGGCTACATCTTCTTGATTATTGAATCCGCCATATTTTGTAACATTTTTAAGATTCGAATATTTTTCATCATATCTCATTGCTTTTATATAGTCTATGCTTTCACTAATATTTATTCCTGTGATTTTGAAATATTCATCTACTAAAATATGGCTACTTTCATGGTACAAAATTTCTTTATTTTTTGATTACTTCTATTGCTTTAAGAAGAAAAAAAGTTATTTTTCTATCACCACTTATAGCAGCAGAAATAAAATCAATTTTCATTAACTTAGAAAATAATCATCTTGAGGATTTTGATAATTGACAATCTCTATTTCATAAATGCTATCCGTTAGGTAATTGATATTCTTTAGCAACCCTTTTCATACTATCATCAACTTCGTATTTTTCATTTGTAAATATATGCTCAACCTCATTATAAGATATTTCTTTTTTTCTTGATATTTTTTATTTTGAGATAGTACGTTTAAGCCATCATCAATAATCGCTGATTTTGTTTTCTTAACTTCATCTGCTATCCCTTCGCTCCACACACCATCAATATATACTTTTTCCTTGATAATTAAACACGTTTCACTACAAGCACCATATTAACTAACAAGTACGGTATGTATACCCCATTCTTCACGCTTACTACCTTCCCCCTTGCATATAAGCACGTTGGTTAGCAGTTCTTATCCTGTAGTGGAGCCATTTACAAAGCAACCGTTACCCTTTCACTAATAATTTTCGATAGCTTTTTTCAATAAAGAAACTACCTAAAGGTGCCGTTAAAATAATAGCTAATACCCCAATCGTTAGTATTTCTTGTCCACACGCTAAACCTGCACTTAAAGGAATTGTCGCAATGGCTGCTTGTACCGTTGCTTTTGGTGTATAGGCTCCCATACAAAACAAACGCTCTTTACTAGTCAGTGGACTTTTTATTAAGCATGTAGCGACACCCAACACACGAATAAGCAATGCCCCAAAGATCACGACAATAAAAAGGAAACCTGCTTGTATAATGTATTTCACATCAATACTAACGCCCACTAATACAAATAAAACAATTTCTGCACCAACCCACAATTTATTATATTTATTCGCTAAACGAATCGCTAATTGATCATAGCGTTTTTTAATGGTGATGCCAATCATCATAATGGCAACCAAACCAGAAATACGAATCAAACCTGTTAAATGATCTTGTAAAGCAATGAACAAGAAAGAAATACTTAAAATCAATAAAACCTTAATCGAATCACGAATATGGATTTTTTTAAACAACCAAACAAAACATACCCCTACTATGATACCAAGAATACAGCCTAGTCCTATTGAAATGGGTACTTGTAAAAAATCAATATAACTAAATGTATTACTTTGAAGTAAAGACATAAAGGAAGAAAATAAAACAATCACAAAGATGTCATCTAAACTAGCACCTGCTAATATAAGTTGAGGAACACTGTGTGTTTTCCCATATCCTTCTTCCATAATTGTAATCATTCTAGGAACAATGACTGCTGGAGATACAGCGGCTAATACACTTCCCATCAACAACGCTTCTAACACACTAATATGTAACAATGGTGGTGCTAATAAAACAACCCCGACGATTTCAAAGCAAGCAGGCACAAAACACATCAATAAAGCAGGTCTACCTACTCTTTTTAAATCACTTAGATCAAGTGAAAGCCCTGCTTTTGTTAGGATAATCACTAAAGCAATCACTCTTAAATCAGCCGCAATAAGCAATATCTTTTCATCTAATACATTGAACATATAAGGACTCAATAGCATTCCTGCTACGATCATACCGATTAAACTAGGAAGTTTTAGACGAATACAAATCCCTCCTAATATAATTCCTACGATTAAAATTAAAGCAATACTTGTTAACATTTCATTCCCTCCTCTAAAAAAAGCTGATAGTATCTGCACTTAAAAAAGTAACAGACGTCATCAGCTTTATGATTATGCATCATAATGCAGTTTTGGTTTATACCAAGGGAGAACATCATTCCCTTAATGCTTTTAAAGAATAGCATAAATAAAAAGAAAGTACAATCTAAAATTACCATAATCCTAACATGTATTGCATGCTTAAACACACACAAGCAATCGCTACCCAGCAACAAAACCCCATGAAGATTGGTTTTCCTCCTGTTTTAATTAAATGGATAATATTTGTATTTAAGCCAATCGCACTCATTGCCATCACAATAAAGAATTTACTTAATTGTTTTAAAGGGGCAGTGATTTCAGGCGATAAATTAAAAACCGTCGTAATAATAGATGCTAAAACAAAGAAGATAATAAAGAAAGGAAATACTTTTTTAAAATTGAAGGTAGATTCACTTTCTTCCTTTGCTTTTTTAGAACGATAAATAGCCAAGACTAAAGTAATAGGAATAATCGCTAATGTTCTTGTTAATTTAACAATCGTGGCGGCTTCTAAGGTATGTGCCCCATACATGCCGTCCCATGAACTAGCAGCTGCTGTTACTGAAGATGTATCATTAATCGCAGAACCTGCAAAAATACCAAACCCTTCATTCGATAGATGAAGTAGCGAACCTAACATTGGAAAAAGTAAAGCCGCTAAAATATTAAATAAGAAAATAACGGAAATTGATTGGGCAATTTCTTCATCACTTGCCTCGATAACAGGTGCTGTAGCCGCAATAGCACTCCCACCACAAATCGAAGAACCAACCCCTACTAATGTCGAAATCTTAGAAGGCATCTTCATTAATTTATACATGATGAAAGAAACGATTAATGAAGTAGAAATTGTCGATATAATAATCGGTAATGACTGACTCCCTTTTGCCAAAATATCACTTAGATTCATACCAAATCCTAGTAAAATAACAGCGTATTGTAATATCTTTTTCGATGTAAATGTAATCCCTGCTTTTAAACCACCTTTTTCTTTAATAAATAATGTAATCACCATACCTGCTAAAATTGCAAACACTGGTCCCCCAATAACAGGAAATAATTTTCCCATGTAAAAAGAAGGAATGGCAATGATGAAACACAATAAAATTCCTGTTCCTTTTGTTTTTATAAACTCCATTTTTCACCTCTATTTTTTTCGTTGCTATTATACACTATTCATTTAATAAATAAAAATTATATATATTTATATATTCATAAATTTTTGTTATGATATAGAAAAGAGGTGAAAAAATGTTCGATTATCGACTAGAAACGTTTTTATGCGTTTGCAAACATTTAAATTATACTAAAGCAAGTGAAGAATTAAACATTACTCAACCTGCTGTTTCTCAACATATTCGCTCCTTAGAAAAAAGTTATCAAGTAAAACTATTTCAATATGATAAGAAACGTTTATCACTAACAAGTGAAGGACAAATTTTATTCCATGCAGCAACCACGATGAAACATGACGACATTCATTTAAGAGAAACACTATTACAAGTAAAAACAACACAAAATGAGATTGTTTTTGGGGCGACCTTTAGTGTCAGTGAATTTATTTTGCCAAAGCAAATTGCAAACTATATGCGTGGACATCCACACATCAATCTAAAACTAGTGGTTGCCAATACCAAACAGTTGATCGAACAAATTAATCATGGTGAAATAGATTTTGCTTTTATCGAAGGAAACTTCTCTAAAACAGAATTTGATCATCTCCTCTATTCTAAAGAAAAGTATATTGCTGTGCATGGTAATGAATACATCTTTAAAAAAGAAATTCATGAATTAGAAGATTTGTTAGATGAAAAAATCATTCTGCGTGAAAAAGGTTCGGGTACTAGAGATATTATTAACCAGTTTGCACAAGAGAAAAATATTAAAGTAGAAGATTTCCATCACTTTATGGAAATTGGTAATATTAATACAATTAAATATTTAGTAAAACAAAATTTAGGCATCAGTTTTCTTTATGAAACAACGGTTAAAGAAGAATTAGCTAATCATGAACTTAAGAAGTTAACTTTACAAGAGTTTAACATTACCCATGACATCACTTTTATATGGCGTAAAAACAGTATTTTTAAAGATTACTATGTTTCTATTTTTGAAGCATTTAAGAAATAAATCATATATCCTTATTTGGATCATTAACAAACAATGATGGATACAATGTATGCATAGAAAGAAGGAGAAAAAATGAATTATGATATATTTACATGTACTTTAGGTACTTTTATTATTAAAGAAGATGAAGTAGGTATTTGTGAGCTTACCTTATATGAGCCTAGTAAGATTAAAAGTGAAGATAAACATTATTGTTCTTCTTTAATTAAAACATGTATGCAACAGCTAAACCAATATTTACAAGGAAAAAGAAAAACATTCACCATTGCTTTACACCCTCATGGTACGATTTTCCAACAAAAAGTATGGCAAGCATTATGTGAGATTCCCTATGGTGAAACACGCACCTATGAGCAAATTGCCATAGCGATCAATCAGCCCAAAAGTTATCGTGCAGTTGGTATGGCGAACCACAACAATCCGATTGCTATTCTTATTCCTTGTCATCGTGTGATTGGTAAAAATCACTCTTTGGTTGGTTATGCATTAGGATTAGAGATGAAACAGATCTTATTATCCTTAGAAAGCAAATAAAAAGCATCATTAACGATGCCTATTTATTCATTTTCAATAAACACTATTTTTGCTTGTACACACTCTTTATTGACATTTAAAATCGCATAAGAGATTGGTCTACCATCACGACTATGATATAAAGAGCCTGGATTGATGATATGTATGTTTTCTTTTACTTCATCTACAGCGACATGGGTATGTCCAAAACAAATAATATCACATTCATGTTCCTTTGCTCTTTGAATCATTTTTTCTTCCCGTTTTAAAAAAGAAAACTGATGAGAATGAAACATAATAATACGATGTCCCTCTACATTTAATACTCTTTGCATGGGGTAATCATAATAATCATTATTACCACATACTGTTAAAATATCTGGGTAAGTAAATTCATCAACGCAAATATCGCCACAATGCAAAAACAAATCTGCATCTTTTTCTTTTTCTAAAACGTAATCTATCTCATGATTACAACCATGAGAATCACTCATTACTACAATTTTCAAATACTTCCCCTCCTATCTATTGTAACTATTATTCATTATTTGCCATGTGTCTCGAGCTCAGCCAGCTCCTTTGCCATGTCTATCCTCGGGAAAACCGCATCGCCCTTGCAAACTTTGACGTCATGCGGAAGGGCACCGCAGATATTCGCGGAGTCCCATGTCACAACATTTTTCTCCGCGCCGATCTGTTTGAATATCTTTTCACAGGAGACCGGAATAAACGGAGTGAGAAGAACCGTACAGATACGCACCGTTTCAAGAAGATTGTACATGATACGCGAAAGGCGCGGCTTCTGACTTTCGTCCTTGGCGCAGACCCAGGGGGCCGTCTCATCAATATATTTGTTGGCGCGGGAGAGCACCTTAAATATTTCGACGATCGCGTTCTGGAAGGCAAACTTATCCATCTGCTCCTCGTAGACGCCGCGCAGTGCTTTGGTCATGGCTATAAGTTCCTCATCTATCGGATTTGCCGCTTCGTCACCGGCGGGCGGCAGTGTTCCTCCGAAGTATTTCTCGACCATGGCGACAGTTCTGGACACGAGGTTTCCCAGTGCGTTTGCAAGGTCGGTGTTTATGCGGGAGATAAGAAGCTCATTGGAAAACACACCGTCCGAACCAAAGGGAAATTCTCTGAGCAGGAAAAAGCGGAGCGCGTCCACACCGTAGCGGTCGGCGAGAATGACCGGGTCCACTACGTTGCCCTTGGACTTCGACATCTTACCGCCGTCGAGAAGGAGCCAGCCGTGACCATATACCTTCTTGGGGAGCGGCAGCTCCAGAGACATGAGCATGGCAGGCCAGATTATAGAGTGGAACCGGACGATCTCCTTACCCACAAAGTGGACATCCACCGGCCAGTACTTATCAAAATCGTGGTACTTCTCGTTCCCGTAGCCCAGCGCTGTTATATAG
>SAAR01000472.1 GCA_009916335.1 Erysipelotrichia bacterium
TTCATCGATTATAGCTTGCATCCTTCGTCGATTATTAGCCTTAAAAGCATCTTTTTCTAAAAGTCCAGATTTTTGAAAATTTTCCAATGTCTTTCCATAGGGTCTTAATTCAAATCGAAGTGTTTTGCTAATTGAATACAGATTTTTAAAATTTTCCATAAATTCTCCTTCCATATCCTGAAATGGTTTTTTAACTAGTATTTCAAACTAAAAAATGCCTATAAATCTTAAAATTACAATATTATTTGAGAAGTAAAAAACATTAAATCTCCGTTTATTATCAATGTGTGTGACTTTATCATAACACATTCAGTGTCCAATAAAACGGACAGTGCAAGGTTAAATATAAAAACATCCTGATTAAAAGTCTATATTTTATAATTTCCTGATAGTTCAATCTTTGTATGTCTTACTATCTATAAATATAAATCAGGCTGCCTGCCCTTTTCCCCTGACAGACAGCCTTATCATGACTATATCCTTTTCGAATATCTAATAAGGCATTATTTTGGATAATCTTTATTTGCATGACTTTCAAGTTCCAGTAAATATTTATCATAGTCAGACATGAATAGTCTATCCTGAATAACACGGTATTTTTCGAATTCAGTTTCTGCATGGAGTTTTGCAATTTCTGCAGAAACTTTTCCTGCATCATTAAGTATGCCATATTCAAACATTTCTATGAAAGAATTCAGGCGTTTTTCCCAGTCTTCCATTGTAAGTGGAATCTTTCGTTTTGCCATATTCTCCGCAAAATCCAAATATGAAGTAACCATACGGTTCAATTGTTCCAATTCAAATTCACTTAAATAATTTTTCGCAACTGAAACATCACTCTTAAGAATTTTACCTTCTGGCGAATCTCTCCATGTCGTAAGTCCCATATTTTCTTTTTCACTGTCAGCCCTTTTTACAATCAATTCAGCAGCAGTATGTCCGTGAACCGCATAGTGCATCTTGTTTTGCACAGTTGCATAAAAACGTTTTGTTGATTTTGCTGTTTTATCATAATCAACGGAAGTAGCATAGATGTCTGTGATTTTCTGATAGAATTTGCGCTCACTTGAACGTATCTCGCGAATTCGATCCAACTGCTCATCAAAATACTTATCTGTAAGATAACTACCGTTTTTCAAGCGTTCATCATCCATTACCCAGCCCTTTATGGTATAATCCTTTGCTATCTGATTTACCCACTTGCGAAACTGAACAGCACGTTCAGTATTTACTTTAAATCCAATTGCTATAATCATCTGCAAATTATAATGATTTACTTCTCGATTTACCTTGCGCACTCCTTCAATTTGAACTATCCGGTATTTCCGGATAGTTGCCGTCTCCTCCAGCTCACTATCGGAATATATTTTTTTAATATGATCATTGATAGTACGTACATCAACATCATACAAAGTTGATAGCATTTTTTGTGTCAGCCATATATTTTCATTCTCATATCGTACTTCAAAAACATCTTCTATATCACCAACAGACGCCACGTAAGTAAGATACTCCGCTGCGGAGCTACGTATTAAAATTTCATCTTTCTTTTTTGACATAGTAACCTCCATTTTTTAATAAATCATCATTTAGCTTTAGCAGTCAAAATTCTCATATGTAAGGATTTCAATATATGTTCTTATTTTATCTTCTATGCGGAGTATTTTGCCGTATTTCAGAAGTTTTCTTATGTTACTGTTATGCTCAAAGTATTCTTTGACAGCCTGCGTATACAACTGCATGTCCACTTCCTGTCTGTTTTTTATTAAATCGCATATGCATCGCTCTTTGTCATATAATGTCAGCTGAGCACCCATGGGAGAAATTATGTCTGATATTCCTAATTCCCAGATATCTTTTTTTACATAATGAAATCTGATTGAAGGATAGTCTTTTTTTATTCTTGTTACGTTGTAACCCTGAGGCACTGTAATATCTATAATATGAGGTACACGTTCTGACATTCCATGTAAATATAAGGCTGTCCCATAGGAAAAAACAAGCTTTTTACTACGCATCTGTATAAGTTTGTAATCATCAATAATATTATCTGCAAGAGAGTACACCCCATGCGATTCTCTTACCAGAATTCCTTCTTCTAAACACGATTTTATTGATGTTCTGTTTATCCCGGAATCTTCAATCTGCTTTGTAGTTACTATTCCTTCTGATTTCTCAGCAATCTTCTTTATTTTTAATGACGATTTTCTCATTTGTTCACCTCCCTGATATTTTCAGATTACTTTTGTTCTTTAATTTTATCATTTTAAAGAACGTTTGTAAATGAAAATCAGGATGCCTGTCCTTTTCCCCTGACAGACAGCCCGATTTATTAGGCTATATTTAATATAATACCCCGCTGATTAATTAGGGTAGTTTAATTATATCAGATCAGGTGTCCAATAAAACGGACAGTGCCAACTTTATTCGTACTCGCTGAGCACTTTTTTTATGTATTTCCTGTATTCCTCGGCG
>SAAR01000073.1 GCA_009916335.1 Erysipelotrichia bacterium
TTTTTGTAAGTCGCTCTTTAAAAGAAAACTATTATCGTATTGTTAGTGCACGTGAGCGTTTGCAACAAATTCATTTAAAAGAGCCTACCATTGAACAGATTGCAAAGGATCTTCATATATCATGTGAAGATGTCTTATTATCTTTAGAAGCCAATCAGTATGTAAGTAGTGTCGATGATGTCATTTACGAAAGTGAAGGCAATGATATTACTTTGTTAGATGTTTCTAAAGATCCTAAACAAAGCGATTTAGTATTGAAAGTAGCATTAGAAAAAGAAAACTCGATTTTAGATGAAAATGAACGTTTGATTATATACTATCGCTACTATAAAAATATGAAGCAACAAGAGATTGCTTGTAAATTAGGCTTAAGTCAAGTGCAAGTATCACGCTTAGAAAAAAAGATACTGTTAAAATTAAGAGAAAAGTTTACTATTTAATGCTATAATATTTTCATTGAGAGGGTGGTTTAATGAAAATAGCAATGGCACAGATGAATGTGGTGAGTGCACATGTAGAAGAAAATTTTCAAAAAATGAAACAATGGATTGCACAAGCAAAGCAAGAGAAAGCAGATATTATCGTCTTTCCTGAAATGTGTGTAAGTGGTTATTTACTTCAAGATAAGTGGTTAGACGATGAATTTTGTCGCTATGTACATTCCTATAATGATAAGATTAAAGCGTTATCCGATGGAATTGGTATTGTGTTTGGTAATTTATATTATGCACATATTGAAGATGTACAAAAAGGTAGAGATGGAAGGCAAGCAAGATTCAATGCAATCTTATTTGCCCATAATCAAGAATGGGTAAAAAAAGAAAATGGTTTATTAGATGGGGTTCATATCAAACACTTAAATCCTGATTATCGCATCTTTGATGATTCTCGCTATTTCTTATCTGGCATTGAAGTAAGTCAAACTTTATACGATCGAAAAGATGCACTTATTTCTCCTTTTCTTTTCCATACAAGTGATCAGGTTTATCGCATTGGTTTAGAAGCATGTGAAGATATGTGGAGCAATGATTACAGTTTAGATGTGAGTGCTTTATACACTTCTAAGAAGGTAGATTTTATCTTGAATGCATCAAGTAGTCCTTATACGTTAAACAAAGAGAAATCAAGAGATAAACGTATTAAAGAACATGCCTATAATTTAGCTGAGCAAATGGTTCCTTTTATTTATGTAAATGTTTGTGGTATGCAAAATACAGGGAAAAACATTGTTGTATTTGATGGTGGTTCAACGGTATACGATGCACAAGGAGAGCGTGTATTTTCTATGAATGATGCCTTTAAAGAGGAGCTGTCCTATTATGACTTTAAGGTTAAAAATACCTACACAAGCTTACCAAATAAATGTTTAAGTGCTATATGTTGTGCCATTCAAGAAGTCGATCGACAAATGTTTCACGCTTCTACAAAATGGATTATCGGTCTTTCAGGGGGGATAGATAGTTCCATCAATGCTTGTCTATTGGTTATGGCTTTAGGAAAAAAACGTGTCATTGGCTATAATATGGCAAGTGCGTATAACTCATTAACAACTAAAAATAATGCTCGCATTTTAGCTGATGCCTTAGGTATTGAAATTCGTGAAGGTAGTATTGAACAATTAAATAAAGCAAGTATTGCCACTATGCAAGCTTATGGCTATCAAGAGCAGTATGGCTCACTTGTCTATGAAAATATTCAAGCACGCATTCGTGGTCATTTATTGTCTACCTTTGCGTCGATTGAAGGTGGTGTCATCGTCAATAATGCAAATAAAATAGAAGTGGCTTTGGGTTATTGTACACTCTATGGAGATTGCATTGGTGCATTCTCACCTCTTGGTGATTTAACAAAGGTACAATGTTTTGAAATTGCGAAACAATGCAATGATTATTTTGGTAAAGAAGTCATCTCAAAAACGTTAATTCCTGAAATTGAGGGCGATTGTATCCATTGGGATATGCCACCAAGTGCAGAATTGAAAGATGCTCAATTAGATCCGATGAAATGGTTTTATCACGATCAGATTATCCAATCCTTATTAGATTATCCAAGTGGTCATATTGAAGATTTCATGCAATCGTATTTCGATGATTCCATTTATGAAAGCGACATGGGAAAATGGATTCACTACTACCATTTAGAACAACCAGAAGCTTTCATCAATGATTTGGAATGGTTGCTTAAAACAATGCAAAACGCTGTTTTCAAACGTATTCAAATGCCACCTATCGTCATGTTATCTCGTGGTGCTTATGGTAGTGATTATCGTGAGGCACAGCTAGGTTTCATCAAAAGTGAACGATATGAAGTTTTAAAAGCAAAAATACTCGCTAAAAAGTCCAGCTAGGACTTTTTCTTTATAAAACATAAATTGAGTAAATGTGCAATGGTTGTTACGAGCATACCAGCGATTAAACCGATCAATAAAGCATGTTCTTGATAGATAGGGGTTAAAAACAATACGCAGCTTAAACGAATCAAACAACCGATAAAAGTATCGAACGTACTTTTTATGGAGTCATTTAAAGCATGCAACATATTGGCAAATACTGGTTGTAAGGAATAGATGATAAAAGGAATACTGCAAATTTTTAAGTAGGTGCTTGCAATGGTAGAACCATAGATAAGAAAACATATTTCATCAGCGAAAAAATATAGTAAGATAGCATATACAATAGCGACAAACAAGCAAAAATAGCTGATTTTAAAAAAGAGGGAAGTCGCATATTTTTTGTTGTTTCGTGTGTAATAATAAGTGAAAGAAGGCAATAGATAATTCGATAAAGTAATTGTGATAAAAGAAGGCATCGTTAATAAAGGCAAGACATAGCCATTGATGATTCCATAAGTCATCATCATGGTTTTCGTGTGTAATAGAGGTATGCTAATGTTCATTAAAATCGGTTCTAAAAAATAAGTAAAAGAACCGATAAAACGTGAACCACTCATCGGCAATGCAATTTGTAAAATGCTTTTTAACGATGCTTTAGAATACTGCAATTTTTTTAATAATTTGTGATGGTTTAAGTAGAGGATAACAACTAAAAAAAGAATCGAAAAAAATTCACCTACACTGATTGATAAAATAGCAATACGAGCCATTTGTATACTATCCATATTTTGATTAAGTGTAAATACTAATACTAAAAAAAGAATACGAGCTATTTCTTCAATGATTTGTGCAAACGAGGAACTGATGAATTGTTGCTTTCCCATTAAATAACCTTTTAATAATCCAGATAAAGCAACGAATGGCAAATAAGGTAAAACCGTATAAAAAATAGGGGCTAGATCAGCTTTAAATAGCAAGTGAGAAAGAAAAGGAATCAAAGCTAAGTAAATTAAGGTTGTAATTGTTGTTGTAAATATCGTAAAATAAATACCAGTGGAAAGAATTTTATATTCATAATTCTTTTCTGCAACTAGTTTAGATAAAACATTAGGGATACCCATTTGTACGATGGAAATTAAAATGACAATCGTAGGTGAAATGATGGTATAATAGCTCATGGCTAAAGCGTTGATTTTGCGAGCAAGAATAATTCTGGATAAAAAAGACAAAATTTTTGCTAAAAAAGAAAAGAAAAGAAGAAAAAATGAAAACTTAAGTGTATTTTTTTTCATGTTTATCACCATTTTCTAAAAAAATGCTTTATAATAATGTTTATGCACGAAGGGAGCGTTTTATGAAAAAAGAGGAACTTGTTCATAGTGAAATCATTCGATTGAGTATTTTTTTGAAAATAAATCAATTGCGACGTGAACAATTGGAATCTTTGAATTACCAACATATCGTAGATGTTTTGTTTTATATCGTTTGGGATCATCAACTACCAAAAACGATTCATGAAGCCGTTGACGATATTATGAAATTAGAAGCCAAAGATGTAGTGAGTGCTTTACATACCTTGGCGATGATTAAAGGATCGAAAATGTCATTAGATAAAATTGATTCTATTTTAGGAGGAAATTAAATGAATAAGAAAAGAATAGTTGTATTTGCCATAACGATTCTGGTGATGCTATCATGTGTTGCTGGATATTCTAAATCGGCAATTAATAATATGAATCTAGGATTAGACCTAAAAGGTGGTTTTGAAATTCTTTATGATGTAAAACCATTAGATTCTGCTGAAAACAAAAAAATTGATATGAGTGCAGTGGCAGAAGCCATTGATAAACATATTAATGTATTAGGGGTAAGCGAGCCTGAAATCAGTATTGAAGATCAACGTATTCGTGTGCAGTTAGCAGGAATTAAAGATATTGAATCCGCTCGTGAAGTAATTAGTAGTACTGCAGTGTTATCGTTTAGAGATACATCTGATCAGCTATTAATGGATGCTACTGTTTTAAAAGAAGGAGGAGCCTCTTTAGGATATCAAGATGGAAAACCGATTGTTCAATTGGCGATTGCCGATACGAAGAAGTTCGCCGAAGTAACAAAAGCACTCTCACAAACAGAAGATAAATTAATGGTTACATGGCTTGATTATAAAGAAGGGGATCATTACAAAACAGAATCCACAAAAGAAAATCCAGCCTTCATCTCTGCAGCAACGGTAAATGAAGAATTAAATAGTAAATCTGTTTATATTTCAGGAAACTTTAGTGAAGAAGATGCAAAACAACTTGCTGATTTATTAAATTCTGGTTCTTTGAATTTCCAGATGAAAGAAGTGTATTCTTATGTAGTTTCACCAAACTTAGGGGAAGGTTCATTTGATGTTACGATCTTTGCTGGAATGATTGGAATCTTAGGAATTATTATCTTTATGGTTTTTGTTTATCGTTTCCCAGGTATTATTTCTGCTGTTACCATTGCAGCTTATACAATAGTAACATTGCTTATTTATACAATGATGGGTGGTGTCTTTACCTTAAGTGGTATCGCTGGATTAGTGTTAGGAGTTGGTATGGCAGTTGACTCTAGTGTTATTACTTTTGAGCGTATTAAAGATTGTTTATACCAAGGAAGAAGTGTTCGTCAAGCGTATAAAGAGGGAACAAGCAAATCATTCTCTACGATTTTCGATTCCCAGTTGACAACTTTTATTTCTGCTTTGATTTTATATACTTTTGGAACAGGAACAGTCAAAGGTTTTGCGACAATGTTGCTTGTATCTACAATTGTAACTATTTTGTTTAATGTAACAATTGTTCGTTTCTTATTAGGTCAAATTGTTCAATCAGGTTTCTTAGACAATAAGAAAAAATGGTTTGGTATTAAAGAAAGTTTAATTCCTGATTTGTCTAAAGGAGAAAAGAAAAAAGAATTTGGTATTTTCTCTAAATTTGATTTTATTAAAAATGCAAAATATTTTATTATTTGTTCGATTACGATTGTTGTAATTGCGATAGGGGTAATGGGTTTCAACGCAGTGAATGCTAAATCTGCTGTGAATTTAGGAATCGACTTTTCTGGAGGAACTAGAATAACTTTAACTAGTGATACTAGCTTTAATACAAATACCCTTAAAAAAGAGGTAGAAGCACTAGGTGTAAAAGTAGATTCGATCCATTTATCAGGTGATAAAAATACGATTGCAACCATTGCAATCAAAGATGCCATCAATGAGAAACAACGTAGTGAAATAAATGATTATGCGACTAAAACATATGGCTTTGAAGCGAGTGATTCTACAGTTTCACCAATTATTGGTAAAGATTTAGTGAAAAAAGCGATCTTGATGTCTTTATTGTCATGGGTTGGTATCTTGATTTATGTAAGTATTCGTTTTAAATGGGACTATGCGATTTCTGGTATTGTCGCTTTAATTCATGATGTTTTGATTATCTTAGCTGTCTTTGCAATTTTCCGTATGGAAATTACAACTGATATTATTGCTGTTTTATTAGCGATTATCGGGTATTCAATCAATGACTCAATTGTTGCCTTTGATCGAATTCGTGAAAATTGTGTCGATTATGAATCACGCTTTAAGAGTATTACAAATGAACAGTATCGTGAAATTGTAAATACTTCTATGCAGGAAACTATTGTTCGTTCTATTATTACCACAGTTACAACGCTAATTCCTGTCTTATGTTTAATCTTCTTAGGAAGTGCTTCTGTTTTAACATTTAATATTGCCTTATTAGTAGGATTAATTGCAGGGGCAAATTCCTCTATCTTTATTGCTGCTCAGTTGTGGTATGTATTAAGATGTAAGTTTAAACCAAAACATAAAGCGAAAAAATCGCATCATCGTAAAAAAGATGAATTAGAAGAATATGTCATCCCTGGTATTAACGATTAATTATAATGAGCATTTATCTTTCATGGTAAATGCTTTTCTTTTGCTTTATTGCATACATAATGTAATAATTTATGGTAAAGTATAAAAGGTGATAAAAATGAAAATTAATAAATTAGATGTAAGCAATTATCAAAGTTATTGCAAAAAATATCAAATGAATCCATTATGTGCGAAAGTGTTAGCGTCTAAGCAGTTATCTGATGCACAGATTGAGGAGCTGTTGTTTTCTAATATGCGTGTACAAGACTTTGATCTTTCTTTTATGGATACCGTTGTAAAACGTTTAATCACAGCAAAAGAGCAAAAGGAAAAGGTCATTGTATGTGGTGATTATGATTGTGATGGTATTTGTGCAACGACGATCATGGTAGATGCGTTGCGTAAGTTTGGTATTGATTGTGGCTATTATATCCCTAATCGTTTTAGTGAAGGGTATGGTTTAAATGTAAATACAGTACAATTGGCAAAAGAAAAAGGCTATCAAATATTAATCACTGTGGATAATGGGGTAAAAGCGATTGAGGCACTTACCCTTGCAAAAGAAAAAGGCATAGATATTATTTTAAGTGATCATCATGAATACGATGAACAAGAATTAATTTGTGATTATTTTTTGCATCCTAAAGTGTTTCCTGAATATTTTCAAGGTTTGTGTGGTGCAGGTGTTGCTTACTTACTATCAAGAAGATTAATTGGTAATGATGATAAACACACCATGTTAGCATGTGTAGCAACGATTGGCGATATTGTTCCCTTAGTGAAAGCAAATCGTATTTTAGTAAAAGAAGGAATTGCTTTATTAAACAATCGCTCCTATATGGCTTTACAGTTATTACAAAACGATACAAAATATTGGGATAGTAAAAAAATAGCCTTTCAAATTGTCCCAAAAATTAATTGTGTAGGGCGTATGGCAGATCAAGCGAATGCGAATATGATGGTACAGTATTTACTGTTAGAAAATGATCAACAAATTCAACGTATGTTAGTACAGATTAATGCGTTAAATAATACTCGTAAGGAATTAAGTGCGTTAATGGAAAACACAGCACAGCGTTTGTTATTAGATGAGCCTTTCATCATCTTATATGATGAAAGTTTCCATGAAGGATTAAATGGCATTGTTGCTAGTAAAATTATGAATCAGACAATGAAACCTGTCATGGTCTTATCAAAACAAGAAAATGTGTTAAAAGGAAGTATTCGCAGTTGTTCTGTTGACTTACGAACATTTTTTGATGATTGCAAAGAACATTTGCTTGCGTATGGTGGGCATAAAGAAGCCGCAGGAATTAGTTTTGACATCAGTGCATTAGCCACGATTCAATCCCATATACAAAAAAAGATGGAGAATGAAACGTATGAACCTGAAGTAGCATGTATTATGCTTGATAAAAAGGAAATCAATTATCAAGATATTGCTTCATTATCAAGTTTAGAACCTTTTGGGTGTGGTTTTACATTACCTAACTTCTGTATTGAAGATCAAAACTTAAAAATACAAAGTTTAAGCAATGGAAAACATATTAAATATGTTGGCGAACAGATGTCTTATTTGTTTTTCAATCAAGGTAAGCGTATTGAACTAGATAAAGATCGTGAAACATTCACCTTTATCGGTCAATTAGAAGCCAATAACTTCTGGGGTAAAAAATCTATCAATATGATAGTAGACTTCATTGATGATTCGATTTATAATAGATAAAGTTGGAGGAATAAGTATGGATTTTAAACAGTATATTGCAAGTATTCAAGATTATCCTAAAGAAGGTATTCTCTTTAGAGATATTACCCCATTAATGCAAAATGGTGAGGCTTATAAGGCTGCCTGTAATGAAATGATTGCTTTTGCGAAAAAAGTAGGAGCTGAAGTCATTGTTGGACCTGAATCAAGAGGTTTTATTTTTGGCTGTCCTGTGGCAAAGGAATTAGGAATTGGTTTTATTCCTGTTAGAAAACCAAATAAATTACCTAGAGAAACAGTCAGTATTGAATATGAATTAGAGTATGGAAGCAATGTTTTACAGATGCATAAAGATGCTATCAAAGCAGGGCAACGTGTCTTAATTATTGATGATTTATTAGCGACAGGAGGAACTGTCGATGGTGCCATTAAAATGGTAGAAGCATTGCAAGGAAATATCGTTGGTTGTTCGTTTCTAATTGAATTAAACGATTTACATGGACGTGATGTATTAAATGGTTATGAGGTGTTTTCACTCATTCAATACGATTAAAAGTACAAAATGTACTTTTTTCTTTTTCCCTTTATGAAAAAAAGATTTTTTTGTTTTAAATATGTGCAATTGTGGTATAATTCTTATTAATTAAGAGGAGGTGGATTCATGAGTAAAGTGAAAAAAGATACGATTACTTTTCAAGATGTAGAAAAAGAAGTAAGAAAATATATGAAAAAAGAAGAAAATATTCAATTCATTAAAGATGCTTATGAATTTGCCGCTATTAAACATGAGGGGCAATTTCGCAAAAGTGGGGATCCTTATATTATTCATACTTTGCATGTTGCTAAAATTTTAGCTGAACTAAGAACAGGACCTAAATCCATTGCGGCTGGATTGTTGCATGATGTGATTGAAGATTGCGATGTGAGCGATGAAGAATTTATTGAACGTTTTGGTGTAGAAGTGCATACTTTAGTTGATGCAGTTACTAAAATTGGAAATTTAAAATTTAATGATGAAAAGGAATATTTGGCTGCGAACCACCGTAAAATCTTTATTGCGATGGCAAAAGATGTAAGGGTTATCTTGATCAAACTAGTAGATCGTCTGCACAATATGCGTACACTACAGTACATGAAACCAGAAAAACAACAGAAGATAGCAGCGGAAACACTAGAAGTGTATGCACCGATTGCACACCGTCTAGGGATTAGTGAAATCAAAAATGAACTGGAAGATTTAAGCTTTCAGTATTTAAAGCGTGAAAAATATTATGAAATTGCACATTTGGTAGAAAAACGCAAATCAGAGCGTGATGATCAGATTAAGGAAATGATTAAAGATATTTCTGATATGTTAGATGCACATCATATTAAGTATCGTATTTTTGGACGCAGTAAACATCTATACAGTATTTACAAAAAAATGATGACAAAAAACAAACGTTTTGAGGAAATTCTTGATTTATTAGCAATTCGTATTGTAACGGATACAGAGGTTGCCTGTTATGAAATACTAGGACATATACATGCTAAATATCGTCCTATTCCTGGTCGCTTTAAAGACTATATTGCAATGCCGAAGATGAACATGTATCAATCATTGCATACGACGATTGTGGCAGATGAAGGAAATATCTTTGAAGTGCAGATTCGTACGGAAGATATGGATAACATTGCAGAACGTGGGGTTGCGGCCCATTGGATTTATAAAGAAAACAATTATCATAAGGAACAACAACAAAAAGAAATAGAAGAACAATTACATTGGTTTAGAGATTTTTCATTAATGAATGAAGAAGCCGAAAGTAATGATCTTGAATTTATGAGTATTATCTCTAAGGATATATTTGAAGCAAATGTTTATGTGATGAGTCCAAAAGGACGAGTAATCGCTTTACCAAATGGTTCCACCCCTTTAGATTTTGCCTATCGTATTCATACAGAGGTAGGACATCAAACGATTGGTGCGAGTGTAAATGGGGTATTAGTTCCTTTGAACACTCCTTTAAAAACGGGAGATGTTGTTTCCATTAAGACAAGTAAAAACAGTAAGCCAAGTGAAGATTGGTTAAAAATTGTGAAGAGTAATCATGCGAAAAATAAAATTCGCTCTTACTTTCAAAAGCAGGAACAAAGCCAAAAAGAAGAAGGTATCATTAAAGGAAAAGAAATGCTGGAAGAAGAGCTTAAAAAACGTAATTATGAGGCGAAAGAATACATGGATCATAAACGTTTAGATGCTTGTGCAGGGAACTTTAATTTACACAATGCAAATGAATTATTTTATGCGATTTACTGTAAAGCTGTTACGTTGCAACAAGCCGTAGAGAAATTAACACATCAAAAGATTGGTAGTACAAACTATGATAATCAAGAGATGATGAAACTATTCTCTAATAAAGAAAATACACAAAAGAAGAAAGTACCATCAAAATATGGAATTCGTGTGGCTGGTATTGACAGTATGATGATTTCATTAGCGTCATGTTGTTCCCCTGTTCCAGGTGATCAAATCGTCGGTTATGTATCTAAAGGACAAGGGGTTAAGGTACATCGTGTAGATTGTCCTAATGTTGCAGAATACAAAGATCGTTTAATTGATGTAGAATGGGACGATGATTTTGAACAAGCAAAGGATTACGAAGTGAAATTAACGATTCATTCGACAGATCGTAATTTCTTATTAAGTGATATTGTTACTGTTTCTTCACAATGTAAAGTTGGTTTACTCCACGTTGATTCTAAGGTAAATGATGATGGGATTCATGCGACGACCAAATTAACTGTATTAGTCAAAAGTGCAGAGCATCTACAAAATTTAATTGTTAATTTACGCAAGGTAACAAGTGTGAATTCAGTAGAAAGAGTAATATTATAAACAATCGACAATTAACATTTGAATTTGTTAATTGTTAATGTTAGAATAATTAATGTATTCGATGAAAAAGAGCATTGTATTTATTTTTATTGTAGAGAGGAAACAGTTGGTGAAAGTTTCTATAAAGTGAATATAATGGACGCTTTGGAGAACGCTAAGTAATGTTAGCCGTCTATCCTACGTTATCAGGATATTGAGGTGCATACATATTAATTGTGTATGAACTAAGGTGGTAAACGCGTATAGATACGTCCTTAGATGATAAGGACGTTTTTTTATTCTAAAGGAGGAAATAAGTATGAGTTATCAAACACCAAGAGGAACGAATGATATATTACCTAAGGATATTGAAAAATGGCATATGATTGAAGATGTCATTCGTCAATTCTGTATGCTTTATGATTATAAAGAAATTAGAACACCGATTTTTGAAGATACAAAAGTATTTAAAAGAGAAAATGATTCTAGTGATATGGTGAATAAGGAAATGTATACTTTCTCGATTAATGGGAAAGATTCTTTAACTTTACGTCCAGAAATGACAGCAGGGGTAGCTAGAAGTTTTGTGCAACATAAAATGTTTGGTGATGGGGATTTACCTGCTAAAATGTATTATATAGGACCACAATTTCGCTATGAACGTCCACAAAAAGGAAGACAACGTATTTTTCATCAATTTGGTGTTGAGGTCATTGGTGCAAAAAATCCAATGCTTGATGTTGAAACGATTGCTTTAGGTTATTCCATTGTATCTGCATTAGGCATGAGTGAATTAAAAGTATTATTGAATACGTTAGGTGATGATGAAAGCAGAGCAAACTATAAGCAAGCATTAAAAGCCCATTTTGCCAGTGATTTAGAAAACTTATGTGGCGATTGTAAACGTCGCTACCAACAAAATCCACTGCGTTTATTAGATTGTAAAGTAGACAAAGATCGTGAAAGTATGCAAAATGCACCTAAAATGAGCGACTATTTAAATAAAGAAAGTAAAGACTATTTTGATGCTGTCTGCAAAGGTTTAGATGCATTAGGTATTCCTTATGAAATTGATGATCGCTTAGTGCGTGGTTTAGATTATTATACACACACTGTCTTTGAAGTTGTATCTACAAATGAGCAAATGGGTTCACAATCCACTGTATTTGCAGGTGGACGCTATGATGGATTAGTGGAATACTTTGGTGGACCATCATTAAGTGGGATTGGGTTTGCTATGGGGATTGAACGATTGATCATTGCATTAGAAGGAGAAGGTGTTCAATTAAGTGAAGAAACATCATTAGATGCGTATGTATTATGCCTAAGTGAAAAGGCGAGTCTTAAAGCATTACAATTAGTGAGTGAATTAAGAGCAGCAGGATATACGAGTGAGCGTGATTATTTAAACCGTTCCTTTAAAGCACAATTTAAATCCGTTGATAAGAAAAAGGCAAAAGTAGCCATTATTCTAGGTGAAAAAGATTTAGAAAATGGTAGTGTAAGTATCAAACGCATTGCCGATCAAAAACAGATAGTTTGTAAGTTTGATGAAATGATCGATGTAATGGACGAACTTTTAGGTGAAGAAGATCACCATGAATGCCATTGTGGTGATGAATGTACATGTGGAAAGTAGGGAATATAGATGAATAAAACACATAATAATGGAGAATTACGAATTAATCATGTTAATCAAGAAGTAACATTAGTTGGTTGGGTCGCAAAACGTAGAAATTTTGGTGCCTTAGTTTTCATTGATTTACGAGATCGTGAAGGAATTACTCAGCTTGTCTTTAATGAAACGATTGCACCAAGCATTAGTGAAGTGCGTAACGAATATATTTTAGAGGTAAAGGGAATCGTTGTAGAACGTAAAGATAAAAACCCTAAATTACCAACTGGCGATATTGAAATTAAAGTAAGCGAGGTAACCATCATTAATGAAGCGGAAACAACTC
>SAAR01000473.1 GCA_009916335.1 Erysipelotrichia bacterium
CATTGCTAAATAATTCAACAATTAAGAAATTAGGAAAATAAAATGTTTAACAATAAAAACAAATCAATTTTACTCACAGGAACAGCTGGATTTATAGGTTCAAACTTTGTACCATATTTCTTAGAAAAATACCCAAACTACAATCTTATAAATCTAGACCTTTTAACTTATGCAGGAAACTTAGAAAACCTCAAAGAGTGTTCAAATAACTCACGATACAAATTTATCAAAGGTGATATTTGTAATCGTGAGCTTGTAGAATTTATCTTCAATGAATATGATATACAAGGTGTTATCCACTTTGCAGCTGAAAGTCATGTCGATAACTCTATCAAAACCCCAGGTGTGTTTGTACAAACAAATGTAAATGGAACTTATACCCTTGTCGATGTAGCAAAAAACTATTGGATGGAAAAGCCTTTTACTTATAAAGAAGCTTATCAAAACTGTAGATTTCATCATATCTCAACAGATGAAGTATATGGAACTCTGAGTCTTGATCCAGATGACCTTTTTACTGAAAAAACTCCATATATGCCAAACTCTCCATATTCCGCTTCAAAAGCTTCAAGTGATATGATTATTCGAGCTTACCATGAAACTTATGGACTAAATACTGTTATCACAAACTGCTCAAACAACTATGGACCAAAACAACACGATGAGAAACTTATCCCTACAATTATCAGAAATGCCCTCAAAGGAAACTCGATTCCAATCTATGGCGATGGGAAAAATATCAGAGATTGGCTCTATGTACTTGACCACTGTAAGGGAATTGATATCGTTTATCATACAGGTAAATCAGGAGATACTTATAATATCGGCGGAAGAAATGAAAGAACAAATCTTCAAATAGTAGATAGAATCTGTACAATTCTTGATGAAAAAGTTCCACAAGAAAAAAGCTATAAAGATTTAATAACTTTCGTAGAAGATAGAGCAGGACATGATAGAAGATATGCGATAGATGCTACAAAACTTGAAAATGAACTTGGCTGGAAAGCAGATGAGAATTTTGATAGTGGAATTATAAAAACTATTGAGTGGTATTTAGGAAAATACTGTCTATGAATATTCTTATCACAGGTGGGGCAGGATATATTGGAAGTCATACATTAGTAGAGTTGGCTAATGTAAACTATGGCTTCATAGTATACGACAATCTTTCAAATGCATCGCAAGAATCACTCAAAAGAGTATCTAAAATCATAGGTCGTGATATCACTTTTATAGAGGGTGACATAAGAGATACAGAAAAACTAAAAGAGGTATTTTCAAGTTTTTCTATTGACTCAGTTATCCACTTTGCAGGACTAAAAGCTGTTGGGCAATCAGTTGAACAACCACTAGAATACTATGATAACAATGTAGTAGGAACTCTACGACTACTTGAAGTGATGAAAGAGTTTACTTGTAAAAAGATTGTTTTCTCGAGTTCAGCTACTGTATATAACGAAGTAAATACTTCAAACTATACTCCACTTACAGAATCAAACCCAACAGGTTGTACAACTAATCCATATGGAACTAGTAAATATATGATTGAACGAATTTTAGAAGACTTGTATATATCTGATAACTCTTTTAAAATAGTAATATTAAGATACTTTAATCCTGTAGGTGCTCATGAATCTGGAACTATAGGTGAAGATCCAAATGGCATACCAAATAACCTTATGCCTTTTATCTCTCAAGTAGCAGTTGGAAAAAGAGAATATTTAAGTGTATTTGGAAGTGATTATGATACACATGATGGAACTGGCGTGAGGGACTATATCCATGTGGTTGACCTTGCAAATGCTCATGTAAAAGCGATAAATTATCTTAATGCTCAAGAAACTATGAGTAAACCACTTATTGCTAACCTTGGAACTGGTACGGGATACTCAGTTCTTGATATAGTAAAAGCTTTTGAAAAAGCAAGTGGTAAAGAAGTACCTTACAAATTAGTAGATAGAAGAGCAGGAGATATCGCAAAATGTTATGCAAATCCTAGTTTTGCAAAAGAAGTACTTGGTTGGGAAGCTACAAGAACGATTGAAGAGATGTGTATTGACAGTTGGAGATGGCAATTAAATAATCCTGATGGGTACAATATTGATAAATAAACTAAAAAATATAGCAAACACAGAAGACAAAAAAAGATTAATATCAAACTTTTTTTCTCTCTCTATTCTGCAAGGGGCAAACTACATTCTTCCACTTATCACACTTCCGTACTTGGTTCGTGTTTTGGGCGTGGAGTATTTTGGACTTTTGGCTTTTGCAGGGGCAACGGTTGCTTATTTTGGACTTATAACTGATTATGGATTTGATTTAACTGCCACAAGAGAGATAAGTATCCACAGAGACAACAAAGCAAAAGTGATAGAGATATTTTCATCTGTTATGATTATCAAGTTTATGCTTATGTTTGTATCGTTTTTGTTACTTACTATTTTAGTTTTTAGTTTTGAAAAATT
>SAAR01000474.1 GCA_009916335.1 Erysipelotrichia bacterium
ATATGGGTAATATTACCTCTAAAGTAGAAAGTATAAAATTCCCAAAGGAACAACCATAATCCAGCCTGTTTTGCTATCCCCTTGTAGGACACCAAATACAATATAATCTATTAAACCTGCTGAGAAAGTAAGGCCGATAGCTATATTACAAAGTTGTGTAATAACATATGCTCTTCCTGCTAAAAAGACATGAACAGCAAATAGCATTGGTGCTGAAAAGAGAAACATAAATTCAACTGGTTCAGTAATTCCAGTCAACATACTTGTTAAAGAGGCACTAATTAATAAACTAGCTATTCTCTTTTTATTTTTAGACGGTGTACAATGATACATAGCTAGTGCTGCCCCTGGCAAACCAAACATCATAAACAAAAATTCACCACTAAAATATTTTGTTGCATCCACACTGAAATGAAGCAAAGTCGGATCAGACAACTGTGCAAAGAAAATATTTTGTGCACCATGTACCATCTCCCCATTAACTACCATTGATCCTCCAACCGCCGTTTGCCAAAAAGGCAAATAAAATACATGGTGTAAACCAAAAGGAATTAATGCTCGTTTAATGACACCAAACCCAAAAGTTCCAGCATATCCTGAAGAAGCCATTAGATTCCCTAAATAAAAAATTCCATTTTGAATAGGTGGCCACACAAAATAAATAATAATACCAAAAATAGAAAAGAGAATTACTGAGATAATAGGTACGAAACGTTCTCCTTCAAAAAAGGATAGACAGGTTGGCAATTGTATTTGGTAAAAACGATTATGCAAAAAACCAACTCCCAAACCAACAATTATCCCTCCAAAAACACCCATTTCAAAAGAAAGAATACCACACACAGAAGTAATGGTTCCCTCTAATACATGAGAGTTAACGACTTGTCCATTAACAATCGTCCCATCCAATGTTAATAGTGCATTAATTGCACTATGCATTACGAAAAAAGCAACTACCACCGATAAAATTGCGATTTCTTTTGATTTTTTGGCGATGCAAGAAGCAACCGACACAGCAAAAATAATTGGTAGATTATCAAAAACTGTACTTCCTACCTGCGTTAAAAGAACAAAAAAGCGGTTTAATATTGTCCCTGCTTGTAGCCATTCTTCTAAATGCAAAGAGACAATCATTGTATCCGTTGTCATTGCTGTCCCCACCCCTAAAAATAGTCCTGCAATTGGCAGTACTGCAATTGGTATCATGAAACTACGCCCCATTTTTTGTAATGTAGAAAGCACTTTTTCTTTCATCTTGCATCACCTCCCTTGCATTTAATAAATAATTTTGTTTTATTTTTATATAATTCTACCATATATTATATTTTTTCGTCTTTGATATGCATATTTTCTCTCTTGAGTTTTGTACTTCATAGATGGATCATTGTTGAATAAGAATTTGTTTTACTCGTTATAGCCCCAGAAAATAACAACAAAATTAAAAGGCCTAACTCCTGTACAATACAGGAATCACTCCTTATAAACTACTTGATTTAACTTATTTACTTTTTGTCCAAATAATTGGGTTCACTTCATCATTCGTTATACTTTTTATAATTATTTCTAGGGTTCTTTAATGGGATAACCAAATTTTCTTGGGGTCTTGTTTTTTTGGGTTTTTCCTTGGGGTCTTTCCTTGGGGTCTTATTTTTCTATTAAAACACATAAGAGAGCTTTCTTATTTTGATTGCTCTCTTTTAGGTTTCTCCTATATTATTAAGTTGCTAAACATTAAGATTAGGAGGCCAAATGAATGATATCACAAAATTATTAAATATTGAAGATAATGGTATTAAAATCATCAATATTTCTACTGTAAATAACACTAAAGTCATTGAAATTGAAAAAGCTTTAACACCTCATTTTTGTCCTAGTTGTCTTGAACGTATGTATTCTAAAGGTATATATAAACGCAAGGTTAATCATTCTATGCTGCAAGACGGTTTCATATTATCTATTATAATCCATCAAAGAAGATGGGTTTGTTCTAATCCCGAATGTCGTCTTACCTTCAACGATGAATTTTCTTTTGTTCAATCAGGAAAGCGTATTTCAAATTTACTTCCTTTTTTAATTGTTAATACGTTAAAAGACATCAATAAAACCACTGCAATGGTTGCTACTCAATTTCATGTATCAGATACCTATGTTCACTATTGCTTTGCCAAAATGGTGGATATGAAACGTTTAAAACTACCTAGAATAATGTGTGTAGATGAAGTTCATTTAAATATCAGCAATGAGATAAATTATTGTTTTGTCATGATGAATTTTGAAACACGTGAGATTGTTGATATTTTACCAAACCGACGACAAAATACTCTTGATCAGTATTTCTATGGGATTTCTAGAGAAGAACGTAATTATGTTGAAATTATCATTAGTGATATGTATCAATCCTATTTAGACTTCCCTATGAAATATTTCAATCATAGTCATGTTATTATTGATTCCTTTCAT
>SAAR01000074.1 GCA_009916335.1 Erysipelotrichia bacterium
ACCTGTAATGCTGCATCGTGTTATTTTTGGTTCCGTAGAAAGATTTATCGGTATTTTGATTGAACACTTTGGAGGTGCATTCCCAACTTGGTTAGCACCAGTACAGGTAAATATTATTCCTGTTAAAAATGAATATCATTTAGCCTATTGTAAAGAAATCTATACATTACTACAAGAAAATGGCTTTCGTGTAGAAATGGATGATCGTGAAGAAAAACTAGGGTATCGTATGCGTGAATCACAAATTAAGAAAGCACCATTTACATTAGTTATCGGCGATAATGAAAGAGATGAAAAAGCAATTAGTTTTAGAAGACATGGTTCACAAAAAACAACTACTATGACACAAGAAGAATTTTTAGCGTATGTGTTAAAAGAAATAGCAGATAAAACGTATTATGCTAATGAGAATGAATAAAAAGTGGTTATAAAATGAAGGTTTTTAATTTAATTGGTTATGTTTGTTAGATTAAATTTATGTTAAATAACCTATTTGCTAAAAAAGCAAGAAATATTTAAAATAAAAGCAGGGAAAAGTTTAACTAATCCCTGTTTTTCATGTTATAATTGATAAGAG
The DNA here is from genome assembly GCA_009916335.1 of Erysipelotrichia bacterium. The sequence continues at coordinate 578 of SAAR01000074.1, forward strand.
TATGAGTTTGGAGGTGCATCCATGAAGAAAAAGGTTACAATTCTATTTACTAGCTTGATTGTCGTTGTTGCCTGCATCATGTCGATCAGTTCAAATAATGCAAAAAAAGTACAAGCAATTTCTTATGAAGGCTTTGATGCAAAAGAAACATTGCCAGAGAATCATGTCTTTACAACAATGAATGAGAATGGAGAAATTGTTGAGATGGATGTCGCTTCTATGGAAGAAGAAGTAAAACAAGAAATTGCTAATAAGGAATTAATGGTTGCAGAAGCAAATGGTGGTATTGGTGGAACAGAAAATATCACCAATGGTGTTGTCAACTTTAGAACAAAAGCAAATTATAAAATCAATACATATTATACAGAAGATGGAACAAATAAGTCAGGGTATTTAAATGGCTTTTATGGTACCAATGCTGCATTTATTGGCCATAACAACGATGGTAGTAAAATTAAATTTATGATGGCAGGTGTTGTTGGTTGGGTAAATAGTAGTGATGTAGAGGTTCTTAATTATGATGATAGTAACGCTGTGAAGTCAGTAGATCATTACCAAGTCAACAATGGAGTGTTGAATCATTACTATACTTCTAATATACGAGGTTCTTATTATAGTTCCACTGTTATGGTTGGTTATAAGCAATCGTATATGGATAATAATAGTGTTTATTATAGTTATGATGGACATTACTTCTATACAACATATGCACAAATGATTAGTGATTATAAGAATAATACACGAGATAATGCAATTAATCCTACTAATCCATATTATAATTATTATCAATTTTTATCGCATCGCTCTAAAACAAATATTACAGCTTCTATGCTTGATGAATATGTAAATAAACAAACAAACAAAGAAACTAGTAAAATGAAAAATATGGGGCAGTATTTTATACAATATCAAGATACTTATGGCTCTAATGCACTATTGATGTTTAGTGTGGCGGCAAATGAAAGTGCATGGGGAAATAGTGATATTGCACAAGCAAAAAATAATTTATTTGGGCACGCTGCTTATGATAGTAGTGCAGGTTCAAGTTCAACAGGATATTACAGTCCACAAATGAGTATTTATTCTCATGCAAAATATTTTGTATCGGAAGGCTATCTCGATCCATTAGATTATGATGGAAGATATTATGGAGCACATTTGGGAGATAAATCTAGTGGAATGAATGTGAAATATGCATCTGATCCTTATTGGGGTGAAAAAAATGCAGCGATTGCATGGCAGGTGGTAAAAGCGAATGCAAGTAGCAATGACGCATCTAAATATACATTGGCAATTAAGGATAAGGGTTTAGATTTAAATGTTCGTTCTGAGGCAACCAGTTCTTCGGCTAAGTTGTATAGTACAGGAACTGCTGGTAATTATCCATTTATTGTATTAGATAAAGTGAGTGGGCAAAGTGTAAATGGAAATACAACATGGTATAAAATTCAAAGCGATTCTACACTCAATAGTGCAAGAACAGCAATTACTAGAGATCAAGGCGAATATGATTTTAATCAATATTATGCTTATGTTAGTTCTGCGTATGTCAATATTGTAGGTAGTGAAAAAGGTTTTTCACCTGGATATATTAAGGGTGATGTAAATGGAGATGGCTATATTAGTTCGAAAGATTATAACACTATAAAAAATCATATTACTAAATACAAAGTATTAACAGATGAGTTTTCTTTATTAAAAGCTGATGTGAATGAAGATGGTTATATTAGCTCAAAAGATTATAATGCTATAAAAAATCACATCAACGGGACAAAAAAATTATTTTAAAATATGGGGAGATATATTATGAAATTTAAAAAAATATTTTTATTATCAGTTATTTGTTTTTCTATGTTAATTTTACCTTTAACAGTGAAAGCAGCTAGTTTTTCTGTAGGAAGTTCACCTACAAGTGTTAATCCAGGGGGCAGATTCACGGTAACAATTAATGTTCCAGGGTCAGGTATGTTCTTTTTTAGTGGATCGAATGCAACGCCAGATGTATCGAGTATTTATTGCGATACTACTTGTGCAATATCTGCTACAGCAGGAAGTGCAGGAACAGCAACAATAACAGCTACAGCTGGTCAAACAGGAACGGAAAATGAAGTTACTGGATTTGATGATTCTCCAATAACAGGAAGTATTTCTACTTCTGTGAGTGTAGTTGCATCAGGTGGTGGTTCATCTTCTGGTGGTGGTTCATCTTCTGGTGGTGGTTCATCTTCAGGAGGAGGCTCAAGCACTAATACTCCGACAAATGAGCCAGAAGAAAAAAAAGTTAATTTGTCATTAGCTTCTTTAAGTATTTCTAAGGGGAATTTAGATCCTTCTTTTTCTGCTGAAATAACTGAATATTCAGTTCAATTACCAAAGAAAACCAAAACAATTACTGTTGATGCTGTTGCAAGTGGTACAGGGGTAAGTGTAGAGGGAACAGGTGAGCATGGTTTAAATTCAGGTAATAACAAAATAGATATTGTTGTAAAAGCGGTAGAGGGTAACGAATCAAAAACATATACGCTTAATGTGTATGTAGAAGAAAGCCCAGAAATCTATTTGAAAGGTGCAAATAAAGATAAGTTAGGAATTTTATCTTTATCAACTGCTCCTATATTAGATGGATTTGAAGATTATACATTAAAAGTAGATGGTAAAGAAGTTGTTGCTAGAAAAAATCCAAATACAGGATTAGTATTGTTATATATGAGTGATTCCAAAGATAATAAGAATTACTATATTTATGATGAAAAGAAAAAGGAAGTTACATCTATTTACATTCCAGTAGCTTTATTAGGAAGTAATTATGCTATTATTACAGTTCCTGAAAGTATGCAAAACATGGCTGGGCTTACTTATAAAAAAATTAAAATAGGTGAACAAGAATTTGATGGTTGGAGTTTTAAAGATAAAGTATTTAAAAACTATTCATTAGTATATTTGATGAATGATAAAGCTGAAATGCATTTATATCAGTATGAAAGCACTAGTAACACGTTACAGCCATACTCTAATGCAGCAGCAGCTACGCAAGATTCCTATGATCAAATGAGTGATGATTTAAATTTATATAAAATATTAACTTATTGTTTTATTGGTGCTACAGTTATTTTTGCTGGTGTTAGTTTAGGATTAGGAGTAGTATATTTAAAGAAGATTAAAAAGATTTAAGATAAGTGGGGGAAAGCGATGAAGAAACAAAAAAAGATTTTATTATTTAGTATTGTACTCACTTTAACATTTACGATGATTTCATCTATTACAAAAATAGCCGCCGAATCATATAATGATTGGACAATCATAAATGGAGTAAAATATTTTTACAATAGTTTAGGTGAACAAATTGGGACTGCAAATGCAAAAAGAGTAATTGATGTTTCTGAACATCAAAAGGTTATTGATTGGGCTACAGTTAAAAACGATAATAAAGATCAATATTCAATAGACGGTGCAATCATTAGGTTAGGATATGGTAGTGCTTATGAAGATGTACAATTAGAAAATAATCTTGCTGGCGTGCGTGCTAACAATATACCATATGGAGCATATTTATTTAGTTATGCAGACGATGCTGATGGTGCATTACAAGAAGCTCAATTCGTTGAGCAACTAATTGTTAAATACAATTTACAAGATACAGATTTTCCAATATATTATGATTTAGAAAATTTTTCATATTCTAATGGAGAGAGAATAGTGTCTGCCCCATCATCAATTAGTGCTTATGAAAAAGTAATATCCACCTTCATAAATTATTTAAACTCAAAAGGGTTTTATAATATACAAATTTATAGCTATACAAATCGAATAAAAAATTATATGAACTCTCCAAGTATCTTACAATATCTTGGGTGGATAGCAGATTACAGTCATAGATGTAATTTCGATAATACATATTATCAAGGAAATTTTGGATGGCAATACTCATCTACAGAACGAATAAGTGGTATATCTGGGAATGTAGATGTTAGTTGCTTTTATGATAAAGTTGATACAAGTAGGGTACCTAATACAATAAAACAGAATTTGTATAAAACTAATTTGCGTTTTACAAATGATTACATAACAGGATTTTCAAAATCTGATAACGAAGTAAATTTAAATTTACTTAATACTTTATCAGATGATAATTATAATGTTATCGTTACTGATAATGCAAATAATCAAATTAATATAACGGCTCTTTCTTATTTACCGAATGATTATTTGCTAAAATTTATAAAAAAGGATACTACAAATGAAGAATTGCAAGAGTATCAATTTATTATTTATAATAAAGGAGATATAAATAATGATGGTTACATTAGTTCAAAAGATTATAACGCCATTAAAAATCATATAACACACTATAAAGAATTGAGCGGAACTGCATCCTTTATTGCTGATGTAAATGGTGATGGCTATATTAGTTCGAAAGATTATAATGCCATAAAAAATCATATCACAGGAGCAAAAAGATTATTTTAATGAATCTTATGCAGTATAAAAAAATAGATTAAAACTCCTATTTGTATTCACTACGATAGGGGTTTTGTTTTTATTATAAAACATAAATGGAACAATATACAGTGTGTGCATTGTATTGACAATGTGTGCATAAAAGCATATAATATATTTAGAATAAAAGTGGAGGTGCTATTATGGAATCTACAAATTTGAATATTCGTACCGATAAAGAAATCAAAATACAGGCTGAAAATATTTTTAATGCGTTAGGACTTAATATGTCATCTGCTATTAATATTTTTTTAAGGCAAGTGATTCGTGAGAACGGTATTCCTTTTGAGGTAAAACTAAATGTTCCTAATGAAACTACTGTTGCAGCAATTGCAGAAGGTAGAGCTTTGGCATATGACAAAAGTGCAACTGGTTTTTCTTCTATGTCTGATTTAAGAGCGGCGTTGGAAGAATGAAATATGAGGTTCGATTTACCACTCAATTTAAAAAAGATTTAAAACTTGCCAAAAAACAAGGTAAAGATATTGAAAAATTGTTTGCAGTTGTTGGCAGATTAGCAAATGGAGAATCATTGGAAGAAAAATATAGTGATCATGATTTAAGTGAAAACTACAAAGGTTGTAGGGAATGTCATATAGAACCTGATTGGTTACTTATATATGAAGTAGTTGATAATGTTTTAATTTTAATGCTTTATCGTGTGGGCAGTCATTGTAATCTATTTAGATAAAAGATAAGTCGTTTTTAGAAAAATCACTAAAATACGGCTTATTTATTTTAACATTTACATATCCTTTGGTTTAGCGTTATAATTTTAAAAGAGTAAAGAAGGGAATCAGGTTATGAATAAGAAACAGAAAATTTTAATTATTACATTATCCGTTTTAATTTTAGTAGGTGGAGGTTTTGGTTTCTATAGTTATGATCAACATCAAAAAGAAATAGCTGCTAAAGAAAAAGCAAGACTAGAAAAAGAAAGAAAAGATTATTTAGCAAAAACGAGAGAGGAAGTGTATGCTTTGTTCGCTGATGAAACACATACTATAATTAAAGAGGAAGTGAATTTAGAGGGGCTTAAAAAAATAGATAAGAAGATTGCGAAAGTGTATAATAAAAAAGCGAAGAAAGAGTTACAAAAAATAAGTGATGATTTAAAAAATGTGGTGAATGTAAAAGGAGAAATAAATACTTTATTTCAAGAAAATATATTAATTAGTACCACTAGTGAAGAGCTGTTAAATCAATTTCAGGAAAAGGTAAATGCTCTTGAAGAAGCATATCGTATGAATGTACAAGGTAGATTAGACGATGCGAAAAATCAATATAATCAAATAAAAGCAATTAGAGAACAGATACGTTCCTATTTTAGTGATGATAGTTATACGAATGTGAATGGTGATGTGTATCGTGATCATTACGAAGATGCATTTGCTAAGTTAAGTGTATTACCTCAACAAGATGTGGTTGCTGAATTAACACCATATTTAAATAAAGTAAAAGAACATGTTGAAGCAGTAGAAGCAGAAGCTGCTAGAATAGAGGAAGAAAAAAGACAAGCAGCGATTGCGGCGGCGATTGCGGAATCACAAAGAATAGAGCGTGAAAATGCTGAGATTGCAGCTGCTAATTATGAAATTGGGGGTATTCCTTACATTTCACAAGTAACAAACCAAGTTTTTAATGGTTGTGAGGCAGCATCATTATTAATGTGATTGCAATATCGTGGTGTACAAACAGGTGCTTCTTTAGCACAGATAGCGACAGATATGCCAAAGCATGAAAGCGATCCACACCAAGGGTTTATTCATTCTATTTTTGGTTATGCACCTAGGGAAGTGCCACACTGGATTGCACCAGATGCACTCGCCACTTTTGGTACAAATTACTATGAGGGAGTTAGAAATATTAGTGGTACAGATGCAGAAGGTTTATATCAATATTTAGATCAAGGAACGCCTGTCATTGTCTATGCTACTTATGCGTTTATGAATCCAACAGGTTGGACTGGGGAAGTACCAAATAATTTGCATGTAATGCTATTAACTGGATATAACAAGAAAACAGGGAATTATATTATTCATGATCCATGGGCTGGTAAGATTACTGCTGAAAAAGGGAAATTTCAACATGTGTATAATTTAATGAAGTTTGCTGTAGCAATTGAATAAGTAAACAAATAAAAAGAAGTGGAAACTATGATCAGAAACTATGATCAGATTTGATACCACTTCTTCTTTTTATATATTTGTTATTAAATTCCTTGTGCAATCATCGCTTCGGCTACTTTTAAGAAACCAGCAATATTCGCACCAGCCATTAGATTACCTTCTACACCATATTCTTTTGCTGTGTCAGCACAGTTTTTATAGATTGTTTCCATAATCTGTTTTAACTTAGCATCTACTTCTTCAAATGTCCATGATAAACGATAAGAGTTTTGACTCATTTCTAATCCAGAAGTTGCAACACCACCTGCATTACTAGCTTTTCCTGGTGCATACATTACATTGTTGTTTTGGAATACTTCAATTGCTTCTGGAGTACATGGCATATTAGCTCCTTCACAGACAGCTTTTACACCATTTGCAACTAATACTTCTGCACTTGCTTTGTCTAATTCATTTTGTGTTGCACAAGGTAATGCAATATCACATTTAATACTCCATATACCAGAGCATCCTTCGCTATAAGTAGCGGTTTTCACTACGTTTACATATTCGCTGATTCTTGCTCTACGAACTTCTTTAATATCTTTTACAAGAGCTAAATCAATTCCGTTTGGATCATAGATGTATCCTTTAGAATCACATAAGGCAACGACTTTAGCCCCTAACTGTGTTGCTTTCTCACAGGCATAGATCGCCACATTTCCAGCACCAGAAATGACAACGGTTTTACCTTTAAAAGAATCATTGTGATCATTTAGCATTGCCTCACAAAAATAACATAAACCATAGCCAGTTGCTTCTGTTCTTGCTAAACTACCACCGAAACTTAATCCTTTACCTGTTAAAACACCGCTAAACTCATTACGAAGTTTTTTGTATTGTCCAAATAAATAACCAATTTCACGACCACCAACACCAATATCGCCTGCTGGTACATCTGTAAATTGTCCAATATGTTTGCTTAATTCATTCATAAAACTTTGGCAGAAACGCATAATTTCCCCATCAGATTTTCCTTTAGGATCGAAGTCACTTCCACCTTTACCACCACCCATAGGTAATGTTGTTAATGAGTTTTTAAATACCTGTTCAAATCCTAAAAACTTAATAATGCTTATATTAACAGATGGGTGAAAACGCAATCCACCTTTGTATGGACCAATAGCACTATTAAATTGTACTCTAAAACCTCGATTTACTTGTACTTTTCCTGCATCATCTACCCAAGGAACTCTAAAGATAATTTGACGTTCTGGTTCTACAATTCTTTCAAATACCCCTGTTGCCAACAACTCAGGTTTCTTTTCTGCTACGATTTCAAGGGAATCTAGCACTTCTTCTACCGCTTGTAGAAATTCTTTATCATTAGGATTTCTTGCAATGACAGCTTCTTTCACATAATCTAATTTCTTCATTTCCATAATTCTCCTTATCTGTACTTTTTAAAAGTCTTTACTATTATATGCTATTTTTGTTTTCATGAAAATATTTTTTTAAAATTTTCATAAGTTTTCATAACTTTTCTTACAAATTTCTTACTAAGATTTTGTTATAAATAGAGGAAAGAGAGGTGAATTATGTATTTGATTGATGGGTTTATTAATCATAGCTATGTGATAGATCGTATCGCTATGGAAACAAATGATGTGCGTAAATTAAATCGTTTAAAAATAGAAGAAGGGAGTAAGGTTACCATTATTAGAAAGGATCGTGGGTTTCCTTTTTTGATTGAAATGGAAGGCAGCCGTATTGCTTTTTCAAGAGAAGTAGCGAGCAAAGTAGAGGTTATTCCTTATGATTAAGATTGCCTTTGTGGGAAATCCCAATGTTGGAAAATCTACATGGATTAATTATTTAAGTGATGCGTCTTTGAAGGTGGCAAATTATGCAGGGGTTAGTGTAGAGGCAAAGACCACCGATTTAATTTATAAAAATAAGCACTTAACGTTTATTGATTTACCTGGTATTTATGATTTAGAAGTCGCCAATGCAGAGGAAAGGTATACAAAACAGTTTCTATTAACAAATGAAGTAGATTTAATTGTCAATGTGATTGATGTAAGAGATTTAAAGAGAGGGTTGCATTTAACTGCACAATTAAAAAAGATGAAACGACCTTTGCTAGTGCTTTTAAACTTTACAAGTGAAAATGTGAGTCGCAAAGAAATGCATAAATTAAGTAAACTAATTAAAACACCGATTTTATATAGTACACTACAAGCAAAGGAAGAAATACTAGATACGATGTTAGAAGTAAAAAATCAGGCTATTTTAGATAGCTTTGATGAAAAAATGTTGTATCAATTAAAAGTAGAAGGGGCTTATAAAAAGTATGCATTGGATCAATACTTTCTACACCCTATCTTAGGTATTGTTTTATTAGTATTAATTTTAATAGTATCAATAGGTGGCATTTATTTTATTAGTACCCCTTTTGCGAATATGATTACCTTTTGTTTTGATTATCTTAATGAGCATTTCATTACAAAAGTGAATACCATTGTGATTGTAGAGCAAATGATTGCTTCCTTATGGTTCACACTAACGAGTATTTTATCTTTTTTACCTTTTTTATATGGTGTTTTCTTTTTGATAAGTTTTTTAGAAGAAAGTGGTTATATTGCTAGAATTGCTTATTTATTAGATGGATTTATGCATCTTTTTCATTTAAGTGGTAAAAGTGTCATTCCTTTATTCGTTGGTTTTGGTTGTAATGTGCCAGCCATTATGGCAACACGAACAATTCCTAATCAAAAAGAAAGAATTGCTTGTGCGTTGATGATCCCTTTTATTTCATGTAGTGCAAAACTACCGATCTTTTTATTGTTTATCAATACTTTTTTTACCGATTTTAAATTACTTACGCTATTCATGCTGTATGGACTATCTATTTTTATGTCTTTACTTGTAGGTGCTTTTTTATCGATAAAACAAGGAAAAGATGAAATTTTTATTTTAGAATTACCTTCCTATGCATTCCCTAAATTAAAAACGTTATGCAAAAGAGCAAATCAAGAAGTGAAACACTTCTTAAAGAAGGTGAGTAAAGTGATGATTATATCTATGCTTGTATTAACTTTTTTATTTCCTATGTTGCAAGGTCGATCTTATCAAACCTTTTTTTCACCACTAGGCTTTAGTGAAAGTGAAACAGCTTTAAAGTCGATTCCTTTTGGAATCATATCAAAAGAAAATCTGGTTGTCTATTATGCACAGAAAAAAGGCGAACAAGCTTTGCCTGCTTATATTCAAAGTTTATGGAAAAATCCGCATGTTAAATTAAAAGCATTATGTTATTTGTTGTATTTAGCAATGAGTATTCCTTGTATTATGACGTTAGCTACTTTGCGTAGTGAGTTTGGTGGAAAAGTATTGTTGTTGTCATTGCTCATTATGTTTATTGTTCCTTATTTCGTGTCGCTTATTGCCTATCAAGGAATTTTATTTTTTCAATCATTTTTTTAGATGAAAAGAAGCATCTAGTAAATAATATTGATGATTCATCACGATGTAGTTTAAGAAATAATACTTCGTGGTGAATTTTTCTTTAGTGAAAAAGCAGTATAATTCATACATGGTATTAACATCTAAATCACTTTCCACAAAATCTTGATAGTGAATCAATAAGGAGAGTTTAAAGCGATCTAAAATCTGTTTTGCAACGTTTGTAAGTGAGTGTAAGGATTGATAATCATAAGCATCTTCTTTTAAATGAAGTGCATTTAATAAAGCAGGCATATCAATTGCTACATAATAGCCTATATTTGTATGTAAGCGTTGGTTTAGTGTATTCACTAAGCAAGGATAAGAACTAGTAAAATCAACACTTTTTAAAGTCGCATATTCATTATCTAAACAACTAATCTTCGTGTATAAATGACTAGAAACACTTTTTACTTGTAGAGTATGATCTTGTAAAGTAACAATATATAAATATTGATCCCCTTTGATCGCAATCAGTATTTCTATTTTATCGTTAGCATGAATGGGTGTGAACACACTTTGCAAAAGTAATACAAAGATGATCATAGATAGGATTGTTTTTTTCATGACTTACCTCCTAGTAACGTTATTATGGATTTTTCTTTTTTCTTTATACGTTAAATAGGGTATAATATAGAAAATGAAAAGAGGTTATGTGTGATGAAAATTTTTACAGTAGGACCAGTGGAGATGTTTGAACGTACATTAAAGGTGAGAAGTAAACCATTGCCTTATTTTAGAACAGATGATTTTTCTAAGGTGATGCTTGAAATACAAACACGTTTACAACGTGTGTTATATACAAAGAAAAGCAGTAAATGTGCGATTATTACAGGTTCTGGTAGTGCCGCTATGGAAGCTGTGGTTTCAAATAGCTTTAATCAAGAAGATAAACTATTGATTATTAATGGAGGAAGCTTTGGACAGCGTTTTGTGAAACTATGCGAAATTTATCATATTCCTTTTGATGAAGTGAAATTAGCGTATGATGAAGCATTAACACAAGCACATTTAGAGCAATTTAAAGATGGTGCTTATACAGCGATGTTAGTAAACATTCATGAAACAAGTACAGGACAATTATATGATATTAAGATGCTATCTACATTCTGTAAACAAAAGCAGATGAAGTTAGTCGTTGATGCGATTAGTAGTTTTTTAAGTGATCCTTTCCATATGGACGAAGATGGTGTGGATTGTGTTATTATTAGTTCACAAAAAGCCTTATCGCTAGCACCTGGATTAAGCATGGTGGTAATGAATGAGGATTTCTATGATAGTAAAGTAAAAGATAAAGAAATGATTAATTTATACTTAAATCTAAACGAACATATTAAAAACATGGAACGAGGACAAACACCGAACACACCAGCTGTTGGCATTTGTTTTGAACTACTAGATATGTTACGTTATGTAGAGGAAAAAGGTGTAGATGTGATTGTGAATGAAACACATACAAGAGCAATGCGTTTTAGAGAGATGATTAAACCATTAGGTTTACATACACCAGCTTTCCCATTAAGTAATAAGCTTAAAAATGACAGGTTTATAACCAAATGTTTTATTTGTTATATTTGAAGAGTTATAACTATTTATATTTCTTATATATAAAATATCTTTTATGCTAGAGACAATTATTAGGAGTAATCTAAAGCATTTTACAACTTCGTGTACAACTTTAGTTTTAATGGATGAGGTAATTGCATTCAAAAAACAAGAAAGCAAAGATTTTGGATTAACTATTCCTGAAATTAGCAAAAGATATAATGTCTATCAAGAAAGGTTTGAAATTAGAAAAAATTTCTACGCAAGTTATGTACAGAGGCATCTTAAAGAAGATGACATTTTCGAGGAATTTCAAGGGAAGTACAGGATAAGAGAAAAATATATTAACAATCTTAATGTTTATATGTTAGAGCACATTAGGGAATTGATCTTATCCGGATTTTCAAACATTAACATTTCAAAAAGGAATATTATTGAAGAACTTGATAATATTTTAAATATCCAAAATAAGGATGATGTATACAAATATATCA
>SAAR01000475.1 GCA_009916335.1 Erysipelotrichia bacterium
AAAGCTGTCCTATTATGATAAACATTTAAACAAAATAGATACATGGAAAGCAAAGGCAAGTCAATTTAATCATTTTGAGAAAACGTATAGTAAGAAATCTCTATCTCAAAGATGGAATGATTTTAATGGGATCAAAGTACAACGAGATTTATATTCAGCGTTTTTGATTATGAATATCGCAAGTGATTTGAAAAGTTTTGATATTGATAAATGCAATGCACGATTTGAGAATTTCTACCGTCTTCACAACATCGAAGTCGATAGATTAGAAGGATGTAAGAACGTAAGTAGTATTGGTATTAAACAAAAAAAGAAATAAGAAGTAATAAACAAACAAAAAAAGGGTCTTGATGCGGGCCCTATACTATCGTTAATTTGCTCGTTAGAGCGATTGGTAGTGAAAGTCTTGTAGAAACAGATGAGTCCTTTATGCTTTCGAGTATATCGGGAAGTCTATGTATATAAGAACCCAACGTGCTTTAGCCGTTGGAGTATCAGTGCTTCTAAGCAAAGTTCAGGTGTCTGCAACTCACTTGGAACATCATCCAAAGCATTACATAAATTTAAGCGGAAAGCCCACTTTTTTACAATGTCATTTAGTTAAGAGGGCTAAAATATACAAAAATGGTATGAAGTAATTTAAAATAAAACATTTCATACTATTTTATTGTAGTGATCTTTATAAAAAGTATATTCATTTGGCTTGCGAGCGTACTAAAAACAACTTTTTGTATTGAAAAAGTTTATCTTTTGAGTGTATAATTCATTTGTTTAATAATGGCGATAATTAGAAGCAGGATATGTATGTGGATGTGGTGATCTCGCATATTTTCTACCCTCTCTAACAGGTAGTGTTTCTTTCATTATTGACATATCAAGATCAGGTGGAATTCCACCTGTTCTTTTCCCTTTTCTAAATGTACTTATGAGCAGATGAACAGCATTCGACACATTTATTTGATGAATGTGTTTTTTCTTTCTTTTATGAGTTCTTTGTTTTTCCAATGAATTTATGATTAAGGCACAAACATTGTACATGGTAAGTTTTGCCCAAATTTCTTGATGAATAAATTCTTTCTTTTCACTTATAAAACAAGTAAAATTTAAAGAATGTTTTAAATGACCAAAAGTAGTTTCTGTATTCCATCTAAGATGGTACAACTCTTTTATTTCTAAAGCAGGAAATTCATCTCTATCTAAATTTGTAATAATTGCCTCATATTCATTTCCTATTTTGAATCGAACAACTCTCCATGAGGTTTCATAAAAATGGATCGTATCATCAAGAAAATCAAAAGACTGTTGTTTATGAGTGATTTTATATTTTTCCTTTTGAAGTTGATATTCTTTTCGATTATAATTCGTAAAAGTAAAATGGACATCTAGGTCAAATTCTTCATCAGGAAGATTTGAATTTTTTAAAATACTATTTCCAGAAGAATGAATGTCTTTGACACGAATAACAAATTTTGTCATCTGTTTTAAGTTTTCAATAAGATTCGCTCCTTCATATCCTCTATCGGCAATAAAAATAGCTTGTTTTCCATTGTAACGCTTAACCATATCTAACATTGCTTTTCTTTCATCATAATCAAGGATATCTTTAATAAGTGCATCTAAATATCGATCATTTAAGATATCATAGGCAGTACTAAGATGTAATTGGTTATACCCCTTTCCATAAGTTCCATCCGCTTTAGGCTTACCACGATGAAAAGAAGATGTATCCTTAGGATTATAAGGAATATTAAGTTTACTACCATCCACAGCAATAAGATGATACCCTTTAAAAACATTTGAAATGGGATTTCTACGATTCAATTCATCAAAAACAAAACGGAACAATGCAGGTTTCATTTTATCTCTAGATTGAACAATAGCCCCAGCAGCAACAAGATTAGAAGAGTCTTCAAAATAATTTTTAATTTCATTTTTTAAAGTAGTCGGTTCAGAGGCAAGAATAAAGCGAATCGTATTTACAAGACCAAACTTAGAATTTCTAGTAAAATTTTTAGAAGAATCATAAATCAAATGATCAAAGCAGGGAGCCAATGAAAGATCATTAATAATAGATTCTAAAGAATTTAGATGATAAAGAGAAATATTGTTCATAAATTAAATACCCTTAAAAGAAAATGCTTGACAAAAAATAAAGATAAAATAAGATAAGTGTGATATTTCATAAATTATACCTCCTCACACTTTCTTAAATAAGCGTTGAGCTTCGCTCAACGCCGCAATTTTATTGGTTTGTCAAGAGAAAACAAAAAATAGTATCCTTTTTCTGCATCAAGATACTATTTTTATAAAAAGCCCTATTCTTAACTAAATGACATTATATAATATAGGGATTGGTATTTGCTGTGATTGTATTTATTCATCTTTGTAGTATATAATATTGAGTGATAAAGCTCGATTAATTAGAAGGTGGCAGAAATGCCACCTAAAAAGAAAGGG
>SAAR01000075.1 GCA_009916335.1 Erysipelotrichia bacterium
GGACGGGGATTTCATTATTCATGTCATTTTGAAAAACGATAGAATAACAGGAAAAATCGAACTCACAAAAACAGGGGAAAAGTTAACAGGCACAAAAACAGATAACAAAGGAAACATTGATTTTGTCTATGAACAAAAAGGATTGGCAAATACAACATACACATTGTATGCAAATGAAGATATTATTTCATCAATCAATGGCAAGGTGCTTTTCAAAAAAAATGAAAAAGTACAAGAAAAGACGAGTGATGAACAAGGTAAGATTGTGTTTGATAAGTTAGAACTAGGTAGTTATTACTTACAAGAAACACAAGCAGAAACTGGTTATGTGTTAGATGATAGTAAAATAGATGTTGTATTAACAAAAAAAGACAATCACACAAAATTGATTGTAGAAGATGTAAAAGCAAGTAACACTAGACAGAAAGTAGACTTATCTGTTTTTAAGAAAGATAGCATGACAGATAAAGGGTTACAAGGTGTTAAACTAGCAACGTATCTAAAAGAAGATTTGTATAGCTATGACAATACATTATTGCTAGAAAAAGGTACGAAAATCGAAACTAGAACAAGCGATGAAAAAGGATATGTAAACTTCAAAGCTGACTATCCATTTATCAAGCTAGAAGTAAAGGAACTAGAAACGATTGAGGGGTATTATTTAAGTGATAAAGTACTAGATGTGAATGTAAAATATCAAGGGCAAGAAAAAGCGATTGCAAAAATTGAAAAAGAATTTGCAAATGATATTATCCAAAGCAAAGGTAATTTGATTTGGAATAAAACAGGTTATGTGTTCATGGACACAGAAGAAATAGAAAGTGAATATGGACCAATCACAAAACCAGTCTATGAAAAGCAAAATATCCTAGGTGCAGAAATTGAAGTATACACTGCAGAAGATATCGTATTACGAAATGGTGTAAAAGTACTAGATAAAGACACCAAAGTAGATACGCTAGAAAGCGATTTTGAATTGACAAAATCAAAAGACCTACACAGTGGTAAGTATTATTATATAGAAAGCAAAGTACCTACAAATTATGTGGGAAATAGCGAAAAACACTACTTTACAATCGAAGATAGTAAAACCACAGACTTAACGCAAACAAGTGAAACTTTATACAATCCTAGTCCTACTATAAAAGTGAATTTCACAAAAACACTAGAACAGGATAGCAATACAACAGGCAACGAGTATAAACAAGTACGTTATGGATTGTATACAAGAGACGATACGTATAATTATATGGGTGAAGTGAAACTTCCATATAACACTCTAGTTGATGTCTTAAAAATTGATGAAAACGGAAACTTTATCAATTTCCCTAAGCATTTACCAGTTGGTAATTATTATGTAAAAGAATTGCAAACAGACAACGCTTATAAAATTGATTTGAATGAATATGACTTTGAAGTAACGCAAACAAACGATGAAACATATGAAATTGAAATCAATAAAAATGAGCCTGTGAAAAATGTATTAAAAGACTATACGTTACAGTTACAAAAAGTGGACAGTGAAACAAAGCAAGCGATCGTAAACAATGGGTTTGAGTTTACACGCTATGCAGATAAAGATTGTACAGAAGAAATTGCAACAGGAACATTAAACCTAGAAAAAGGTACAATTATGTTTAACTCAGTACACTATGGTGTAACGTATCTAAAAGAAACACAAGCACCGACAGGATATGAAATCAGTGATAAAGTGATAAAAGTAGAAATCAATGATGAGGGTGTCTTTATTGATGATGAAAAAATCGAAAATGAAGATGATGTATATAGCTTTGTTGTAGAAAACAAAAAAATTCCTGAAACAAAAGAAGTAGAAACTGGGGACACATCAAACCCTACCCTATATTTAGGTTTAATGGGTATGTCATGTATTGCTTTAAGTGGTGTATTGATGTGTAGAAACAAAAAGAAAGAAAGAGGTAAATAAAGTATGAAAAAAGTAGTAAGTAGAACAAAGAAAAGAATGATGTTGTCATTGGGGGCAAGTTTAGGATTGTTCCAATTAGCAACAAGCAATGTAAGTGCAGCGATTGGTGATAACGCAAGTAAATTGGCAAACACTGCACAAAGTGAAGCACTAGGAGTAGCCGAGGCAGTTGGATTAGTGGGTATTGTTATCTGTGGATTGTTAATGTTTGTAGGGCAACGAGAAATTGCTAAAAAATTAATTATTGGTGTAGTAGCTGGATACTTCATTCTAAAATATGCTCAACCAATTTGGAATGTAGTTACAGGTGGTATTTAAAAAAATAAATAAAGGAAGTATAAAAAAGCACTTAGCATAAAAAAATGTTAGGTGCTTTTTTAATAAAAACAAAAAAAGAAAGGAAAGAACATGATAAAAAAATGAAAATGAAAATCAATAAAAAGAAAGTACTGTTCATAACGATCGTGTGTATTATCCTGTTGTTATTAATGGGGGTAAGCATGTATGCATATAGTATAGATGATGTGCAGTATGTACTTCCCTACCTAGAAACAGACGGAATATTCACAAGTATCATGCGAATGTTTGGGGAGTGGATATATAGCTTTCTAGGAATGTTTTTAACCTATGCAGAAACTGGATTTACTGCATTGATGAACTGGGATATAATGCAAATTCCTGAAATACAAGAGGTTATGCAAAAACTAGATGTAGTCATGTATTCCCTTTTGTTCATAGCGTTCATTGGTGTTGTTATCATACGATTATTCACGTTTCAAGATAATTTCAAAACAATATTCAATGTGCTAATGACCATGATGATTATTAGTAGTATTACAATCATCTTAAATCTAATGACAAGTGCAAAACAAAGCTTGATAGCAGAAACAGACGCTATCATGCGAGTGAGTGCAGATGATACGATTGCAGAAACATTGTATAAAAAGCAAACAGTAGATATTGTGCAAAGTATGAAAAAAGGCAGAATAGTAACCCTAGCGGATAGCAATGTTGATTTAAAATATGTAGAAAGTGATTTGCGTATTAAAAGAGATATGCTAAACGAGTACTATACCTATGATGAAAATGGTAATCGAGATATACAAGAGCTAAATGACGGAATGTTTGGACAAGGTGATGAAAGGTATTATAGATATAGAACAGATTATTTTAACGTAAATGTAACGATATCGCTATCCTTTGTGGTGTATGTACTAGCAATATTCAAATTGGCATACTTGTTGTGGGAATGGTTAAATGTAAATGTCTTTAAAAAATTGGGACTAGCGAAAGGATTTTGGAATATAGCAAACCTAGGAAAAACGTTAAAAAATGCACTAAGTACAACCATGGGTATGGTGATTTTGTATTTTTCCATGACGTTATTTACTCTGCTATCCTCTAGTATATTAGCGAATAATGAACTGGATAACTGGCTAGTAAAAGCCATAGTCATTTTTAGTGTAGGTATGGCAATCGTTGTAGGTAGTGGTTTTGTAAATGACTTCCTAGGAATTGATGATGGAAGTAATTTTGCATTAAAAAGCATATTTATGGCACAACGTCTAGGTAGAATGGGTAAAGGTTTAGTAAATACAGGTGCAAAGGCAATAAATGCCCCTGTTGCAATCGCAACTAAAGGAAATGAAGTGGCAACAAAAATAGAAAATCATGTACGAGGTGGCGAAATGTCTAATCGTGTACAAACAGGAAATGAAAGTGACAATCTTAATCAAAATATTAATCGTGAAAATAAAATGTATACAAATGATGATAATCAAAGAAGTTATGCAAAGCAAGAGGAACAAGGAAGTAGTAAAGCGAGAAACGAAGATAGACAACAACGCTTTAATGAATATTATCAACAAAAATATGGTCATGAAAATACTAACAATGAGTATGGACAATCTAAAAATGGCAATGAAACAAATGCTAATTATGATGAAATGTATAAAAATGGTTATGAAAATGGTGGTGTACAACATTCTAACTATGAAAATGATACAATCGTAAATGGAAATAACAAAGGTTATACAAATCATAATGCATTTGAAGAAAAAGCAAACAACATGAATAGACAACAACGTTTTCAGGACTTTTATAAAGATAATTACGATAGTAAAAATCAAGAAAGAAATTATGATAATAAATTACATACACAAACAAATGAAAATAGAAGTGATGTAAAACAAGAAAGAGAGGAACAAGGAAGTAAACAAGGATATGTAAATCAAAAACAGTATAAACCATATCAAAATAAAAACATAAGAAACACGTTAAATGATATGCGTGATGAGGAAGATATGGAAGAGCTAGAACGTTACGAACAAGAGGAAATGAACAGAAAGAGAGGTAAATAAAGTATGGCATTGATACCAAATAAAAGTAAAAGTAATCACATTGCCGATAATGGAATTAACATAGAGGTGTTAATGGTGTTGTTTGCAATGTTAGTCATTGTGCAAAAAGTATTTGAAAATCGTATACATTCTTGGTTAAGTTGGGCATTGATATTAGTAGTAGGAGTATGTGGAGGGTATTTATTACTTCCTAGCAGTAAAAATCACGGACACATCGGTTATTATCGCTTAATGCGAGTATTACGTTATAAAATGCAAAAAGAAGAGTTAAAAAGGAAGTGTAAGAGATGAAAATATTTAAGCATAAAGCAGAGGTAAAAGTAGAAAAAGCAAAACCGATAAAAGAGTATTTGTTACGTCAATCCGTGTTAGCAAGTGGTGTAACAGAATACGATGAACAAGCAAGGATACTAATACCACAAAACGATAAAAAGTATGTGGTGTATAAAGTGGAATATATTAATTCTAATGGAATTGATATAGATACAGATATAGAAAATAGGCAGAAAATAAATGAACTGGTAAAAGCGTTAGTACACCCTTTTAAAATCGTAGATATGAATGTAAGAAAGCAAGGACTGAATGAAAATATCGAAGAACTAGAAGAATTGCTCACACATAAAATGAGTGATAAAAGACGAGCAAAGATTGAGGAAAGGATAGATGTAATGAAATTCTATAACGCTGAAAAATATGTAACAACGTTTATGTATATAGCGTTAGATGATGTAGATATATTTTGCAAGTTAGCACCTAGTGTCTTACATATTGAACGACTAAACAAAGAGCAGTTAATCGAGTATGTAAGTGCATTAAACAATGAGTTAGAGTAACACAGAAAGGAAAAACAGAATGAAGAAAAAGAAACAAAAGAAAGCAGTAAAAAATAAAATCAATAAAAAGAATTTTATCAGAATTGATAAAAGTAATATTGAATTTTTAAAAGCAATTTGTAGCAAGTCAAGTATAGATTGGCATGAGTTATATTACGTAAATGCAAATAAATATTTTACTTGCTTACAGATATATGAATTAATGGAAAATAGTTATCGAGGATTTTTTAATAGCATAATTGACAAAGAAAACGTACTAGTTACGTGTGATGTGGAGCATTTAGACAATGTCGATTATGCAGAAAAATTTGACGGTATCATCAATAAATATGACAACCAAAAAAATGATACGAAAAAGTTTTCTAAATTTAAAAAAGCCACAAAAAACCAAGAGGAAGTGATTGCTTTTGATAGTGAACTTGAATATACAAAAGATGAAGTTAAACTAATGACAATACGAGTGTATGTATTCGATAGTACACTAGAAAAATTGCAAGAAAGACTAGATAAATTAATCAATCATTTATCTGCGTTAGGTGGTGTGCGTGGATATGTACAAGTAAATGATTTGTTTAGCGATTATCAAGCACTAACCATGCTAGATAATCCTGTACAAAAAATGGTCGCAAGTGGAACAGTCGCAGATTATTTAATAAAAAGCGAAGTGAATCGAGTAGATAAACACGCAAGTTTAATTGGATATACTGCAAATGGAAACTATGCACCTGACTTCTTCAACTTTGAAAATAGTAGCTATAACGCAATTTTTCTAGGTGGTACAGGCTCAGGAAAAAGTGCATTATTAAAATTATTTGAAGAAACAAGAAGAAACTACAACGATCATATTGCATATTTGTTTGATATTCATCAAGAGTATGATGAATATTGTAAAGAAAATGAAATTGATAGTGTGAGCATAGATGAGCATGAGAGTGTGAATATTATGCAAATATTTAGTGTGTCAAACAATAAAGGTGATGATGTGATACGTGAGAATGATGTACAAACACAAATCGCAATGATAAAGGGACGCTTTGACACGTTGAATAATTTCAATCGTGAACAAACGTTAAAACAACTAGGACTACACTTAAAAGCAATTTATGAGCCTTATATAGATACTAGATTGAGTGAATATAGTGATGATGATTGGTGTATTTTAGAAGATGTACTAAAAATAGTACACGATAAAATACAACAAAATGAATATCGTGATGTGGAGCAAGAGGACATATATAATGTAGAGCTAGGTTTGAAAGAAATGATAGATAGCTATGGTTATTTATTCAATCGTAAAACAACCATGAATTTCAACCTTGATAAGTCATTACGATTTGATTTTTCATTTCTAAAAGACAATGATGATACATATCTAAAAAGCAGTTATGTAAGTTTGTTAATGTCATATGTTCGTAGAGGAATATTTATGAATGCAGTGTATAACCAACGTATTGCAAAAGAAAATGGAGTACATATGCATGAATTGAATAGACCATACAGAACATTAAATATCGTGGTAGATGAAACTGCACAATATAGCGAAAAGAGTTTTTTACAAAATGTTAATTCATGTATAAAACTAGCAAGAAAATGTTATACAGGTATGACATTCGTATTCCATGGCATTAAGGATATTAAAAAAGTGAGTTCTGCGTGTGCTGATGATTTAGAGGAGTTATTTGAGCTATGTACCAATAAAATCATAGGCATTTGTGACGGCGAAACCATTAACGAACTACCTCGGTATGTAGTAGGATTAACGAATCGAGATATGGGTACAATAAGCACCTTTGAAAAAGGACCTCATGGGGAACGAACGTTTCTAGCGATTGATGATAAAAAAAGGAAAACAGTGTTCACGAGTATTGTAACTCCACAACAACGTACATATTTCAAAGGTGGAGTATAGAAAAATGAAGTTAATAAAATGGGGTGTGATAGCTCTATTCCCTCTTTTCTTTTTCATGGTGCTATTAAGTGGTAGTGCTAGTGTAAAAATACAAGGAAGTGAGGGGGGTGTATGCGTATATAGTGAAAGTATCACAGAAAATCAAAAGCTAGAAAAAAAACGTGATTATGTAGAGAAAAATATTGTAGATAAATCGCTAAGCAATGTAGTATTAGGAATTTATGCAAAAGAGGATTATAAAAATCTAAAAGATATTATCAATAAAGTAAATAGTATGTATGTATATGTAACTAATAATAGTAAACAAAAATTGAATGCAGAAAGCTATATACAAGCATATAAATATGGGATTGAATACATTCAATTTTTACTAGAAAAAAAAGAAAATGTGTCTATAAAAATGAACAAAGAGTATCAAGAAAAAATGAATATTGAAAGTGAAGATTATCAGTTCTATTTGAGTGTATTGTCTGCTATCAATCCACACTGTACTACAAGTGTAGATGGATTACCAGTCAATCGTCCATTTGTAATCACTGGTTGGTTTCCTAATTACAACAAGGACGGAACAGGTGATACACATTATGGGATTGATTTTGGAGTGGAAATAGGAACGGATATATTCTCTATTGCAGATGGGGAAATTATCGCAACGAATAGCACATGTGCGTACAATGATGGATATATTGGAAATCGTTGTGGTGAAGAACAAGGGTATTTTGGAGCTGGTAATTTTGTGTATATGAAAACAGTAGTAGATGAACATGAATACTATATCATGATGTGTCATATGAAGGACGTAAACGTAAAAAAAGGCGATATGGTGGTTAAAGGTATGAAAGTGGGTACGAGTGGTAATAGTGGTAATTCCACAGGTGCACATTTGCATTATGAAATACACAAGGATAGTAAGGCAATCGGTAAGGCTGAGGGAGTAATCAATCCCTGTGATTTTATAGAGGGTTTGTGTGAATAAAGAAAGGAAAAAAAATGGACAAAAAAGAGTATGAAATAGCATTGTATTTAATTGATACAGAATTAATCACTAAAAGTGTAGAAGTCATTAAAACTATGCAATTAGAATATATGCAAAATATAGACGTAATGATAAAGCTAATTGATGTGTTTAATACATATCAAAATTTATCTAAGTTTTGTGAAATGATGTTAGGGTTTAATAATAAAACAACGAATTTTGAGGAAACGATCAATGAATGTTTTAAAAATGTAGATATGAAATTAATAGAAGAAAAGGTAAAAACAATTCATAAATTGTTTGAAAAAAATTAAAAAGTATTTTTAGTTTTTTTTATTAATTTGAAATTGAACTATTTCAATTAATCGGCTACCATCTTCGATTGAAATAACAGGGGTATAGTATCTTGTCATATAAAATTGTTTAAAAATATGGTAATTATCCATTAAAAAATCAATGTCTTTTTGATTTAATTGTTTAATTAATTGGTTTAATAGATAAGTTTGTTTAGTGGTAATTGGGGACATAAATAATACTTCTTTAAAGTTTTTTAAATGATAGCAGAAAGTGAGGAAAAAGTAAAATGAGAGTAACGATTTTGGAAAAAGAATATAGTAGTAAATATCTATATACAAGAGGTAATCATATTAGCGAACATACGATTAATGCGTGTATAGAAAACTTAGAAAGTCAGGGGTATAAAGTGATAGGTGTACAAGTGGTAAATTATGATAATGAAAATATGGAAAGAGTGGTAATAACGTATGATTAAACAAAGCGATATTTTTTTGGGAAGTGCTTTGAATGGTTATGATAAACATGCATTAAGAAAGCAAAAACAACAAGCAAAAATGAAAGAATTATTGCCTAATGTGAAAATACAAGGCAAGGATAAAAAAAGTAAAAAACGTGAAGTAAAAGAAAAAGATTATATAAGAACTGCAAATGATATATTTATGATGAAATATAGAGTGCGTGAGTTTTATGTAAGTCATTCGATTTTTACAAGCGTAGAGTGTTGGATAGATAATAGAGCAATTCGCAAAAGTGCAGAGAGAATAATTGACTTGTTGCAAGAGGGGGATAAAGTAGCAGTAAAAAATGAAAATGGTGTTGTGTTTGAGGGTACTTTGCAATCTATTCTACAAAAAAAGAAAAAGGATAAAATCAAGTTAGTAGTAAAAGATGTACGAGATAATAAGGTTATTGTCGTAAATGAAGAGCAATTTGTAAGTGTGTTACAACTGGTAGAAAGGGGCAATGATAATGTTTAATCAATTACAAAAAAATAAGAAATATATCGTGTTAAAAGACGGAAATAACTATGGTCTAATGGTGGGGTTAGTGGTATTAGTTTTGGTCATGGGGCTATTATTTACAAGTAAAATGTGGTTGCCTGATACTAGACAAAATCTAACAACAAAATTAGATAGTGAATTGTATTTTACACTCAATACTGTACGTGTAGAAAAATACAACATTGACTATAAAACACATGTTGGCGAAGTGTTATTAACGCAAGAAAAAGCAATGGAAAAAGGCACAAAAGAACTAAGTTTTAAGGTGTTTGATGATAAAGGGAATGAGTTGCCTTTTGAAGTGATACAAGGAAATCAAATAAAAAAAGATAAAGATAGTGTCATGGGAAAACAACAAACACTAATTCAATTTGGTGTGTATGATGATATTTATTATGTAGAGGTGCAAATCGCACAAAAGGACACAACCACACAATCGATTTATATTGATTATCGTAATTTCAAAAACACACAAGTGCTAGAAAAAGGAAAAGATTATCTAGTTGATTTAGAAAAGCAACAAGAGATAGTAAATGAATATAAAAAAGAATATGAAATACTAGAAACACAAGAAAAAGCATTGCGAAAAGAAATAAAAGCACTAGAAAAAGAGGAAACAGTAAATGATGTATTGCTAAATGAAAAAAAGCAGCAATTACAAAATCTACAAGATGAAAAAGAAGTTTTACATACAACCATTGCAACAGAAGAGAAAAACCTAGAAAAGCTAAAATAGGTTATGTATAGAAAAGTAGTAGGGTTAACATTACCTAGTTTTCTATATTGGGTAAGTAAATCCCCTTTTATCGCTATAAAATGGATCGTATGTAAAATAAGAAAAAAAGATTTTGAAAAAGTGATGATGAATTATCACATTGTGAATGAATTAAGGAAAACGTGTATGTATTACGCAGAAAAAGATAGTCAAGCAAGGAGTACTATTTCTTGCTCTTATAAGCCTTGTAAATATGTAGTGCGTGTGAAATTACGCTTTCATAAAAAAGCAAAGCGACAAGATTATGAAAGCTTTAAAGAAACACTGGAAACACATACTTGTAATGTTTCCACGATAATATATAAAGGTGGGTATGCGTTTTTTGATGTGTTATTGGATAATGAACCTATGTATGAGTATGAAAGTGATAATGTGTCCGTAAGTATTGGTACAGGTGTAAATGGGTTGTTTTTGTGGAATTGGACGAAATTTCCCCACCTACTATTAGTTGGGGAAACTGGACAAGGGAAAAGTGTATTTATAAGGTATCTACTCAATGGGTTATTTAGTAGTGGACATGAAGTATGGTGTATTGACGGTAAGGTTATTGATTACACACGTTTTAAAGCTAATTTTAAAGCGTATGAGCCGAATAATCCTAAAGACATGTCAAAGGTCATAAATCTTGTAAAACGCTTTAGAACGTACCTCTACAAGCGTCTAGAGGACATGAAAACACTTGGTATCTATGAATATCAAGAAAATGAGGAGTTAAAACCGAAATTTTTATTGATAGATGAGTATATCACACTCGTAGAAAATATGAGCAAAGAGGAACGTAAAGAGTTTGAACAATGTATCAGTGAGATAGTGTTATTAGGACGAGCTTGTGGATACATTTTAATGATTACTATGCAACGTGGGGATACAAAGTATATAAGTGGTGCTTTAAGAGATAATTTTATGTCTAGGGTTGTTGTAGGTAGTGCGACGGATATGTCGTATAGAATGATGTTTGATGAGGTTGTACAAGGGTTTAGCGTAGGTAAAGCGTGGGTTATGCTAGGAAACGAGTTACATGTGATATCGATACCCTTTTATAAAAACATTATCGACAACGAACAAATGTTAGCTATAAAAGAAAAGGTAAAAGAAAAAGACACCGAGAATAATTAAGCTCGCACTATCACGTCGTGATAGTGTGTGAGCTAGCAAAGGCGAGGAGCCTTTGCACTTTCCTTGTTTATATATAGCTCACATTAGTACGAAAAAGGAGTAAAAAATGATAATAAAAAGGTGTAAGGAATACGCATATAAAATCGTAAAGAGTGGCAATATTACAGAAGTGTATGCCTATCAAGAAACGCTAGTAAAAACTAAAAAAACAGAAGTGCTAGAAGAAATAGAAAGTGAACTTGAAATACAACAAGAAAAGAAACTAAAAATAGAAAAGAAAAAAAATGAGGAAGAGGACGAGCAAGTATATTTTAGAAAACAAAGTAATATAGCTAGAACAAGAAAAGAATTAAAACGATTAATCTATGCGAATTTAGGACAATATGATGAATTAGATAAATTTATCACATTAACATTTAAAGGTGAATGCCCTACAAGAGAACAAGTGATAAAAGAATTTAGAGAATTTAAAAGAAGATTTACATATCATTATGGTAAAAAGTTTGAGTATATAGGAGTGATTGAAAAGGGCGAACGTGGTACGAAACGATTACATATTCATTTAGTAGTGTTTGGACTACCATACATAAAGCAAAAAGATTTAAAAGACATGTGGAAAAATGGTATTGTGGATATTAAGAAAGTACATAAAATGGGAGATGTCGCTGAGTATCTAGTAAAATATGTACATAAAACGCTGAATGATAGTTACATTCCAAAAGGCAAAAATTTTTACTTTAGAAGTAAAAATGTAAAAAAACCAACAGAATACTATCTCACTGATGATGAAATGACGGACTTTCTAGAACAAGTAGAAATTGGAAATCCGTTATATAACTTCAGCTTTGATAGTGAATACGTTGGTATGTGTAATTATACGAAATTTATTAAAATAGATTAAGTATAATAGCATGTATATAAAAACGGATATATGAAAAATAGGAAAAAAGAAAGAGGATAAAAAAAAGATGAAAGAATATATCATGAAATGGATTGTTAAAATTTCTTATCAAGAAAGATACAAAAAAAAAATGGAATATCTAAAAAATGAATATAAGAAATGTATAGAAATGAATGAAAATGAATTTTTGTTGAAATATATTGAAATAAAATCATTGTATGAATATAGAAAAATGATATGTATACCAGTGATGATAATATGTTTATTATTAATATTATTTGTCTTGCGTTTTGTATTAAGTAGATATGTTGTAATACTAAATATGCAAAATATATATACTAATTTAGAAATGCAAGCAATAAAAACAATAACGATCGTTCTAACATTGCTAGTAGTGTTTGGAATATTGCTTGTATTCATTTGTTTTAGTAATAAATTATATAGAACAATAAAAGAAAAAGTATTTATAGATGAAGTAAAACAAAAACGAGAAACAAATAACGAAAAAGTGTAAAAATCTAATTGTTATTATATTATGAAAGGTTTTGTTATAATAAAAAAAGAAAGGAGTAAAACCAAAAAGGTGTATATA
>SAAR01000076.1 GCA_009916335.1 Erysipelotrichia bacterium
GATTTTGCACTATGCACCGTTTGAATAAGACGGTGTTTTTATTTTTGGTATAAATAAAAGATATATAGTGGAATCTTTATTGAAAAAATGTAACGAATAATATATAATATATGTTATAAATGAGGTGGATTATGGCAAATGGATATATAAGTAAAATACGCGAGCGGGTTTTATCTGCAGAAGATGGTACTGTTTTTATTTCTTCTGATTTTGCTGATATTGCAGATACGAATACAATAAGGCAAAGTTTATATCGGCTTGCACAAGCAGAAACTTTGCGACGAATTTTAAACGGAATTTATGATAAACCCAAATATAGCAAGCTATTGAATGAGTATGTTGCACCTGATCCAGATGCAGTAGCAAAGGCAATCGCTCGAAACTATCATTGGACTATTGCCCCTTGTGGCAATACTGCTTTAAATATGCTGGGGCTTTCTACCCAAGTAACAGCAGTTTACTCCTACATCAGTGATGGCCCATATAAGACATATGAGTGGAACTCTAGCAAAATCGAATTTAAGCATAGGACTAACAAAGAGATCACAGGCCTTTCCTATATGACAGCACTTGTTATTCAGGCATTAAAAACGCTGGGAAAAGCAAATATTACAAAGGATATTATTGAAACACTTTCTTCTAAATTAAGTGATGCAGATAAAATTGCATTATTGAAAGAAGGTAGTGAAAGTACGGATTGGGTTTATGATACAATTCGAAAGATATGTGGAGGCGATAAGGAATAATGAGAAATATAGCAATGTTGTCAGATGTAGCTTTGCGAGAGTTGTTTTTAAACACAGCAGACAAAATGGGGTTGCATGTTGCAATTGTAGAAAAAGATTTTTGGGTGTGTTTCACTCTAGACTATTTATTTCATCGCTCGCCATGGAAAGATTGTATAACCTTTAAAGGAGGTACCAGTTTATCAAAAGCATTTCATCTAATCAGTCGCTTTTCAGAAGATATTGATCTGATCTTAGACTGGCGGGTGTTGGGGTACAAAAAAGAGGAACCTTGGCAGCAACGTTCCAATACCAAACAAGATGCATTCAATAAAGAAGCGAATGCTCGTGCGGAAGTATTTCTTGCAGAAACCTTCTGCCCAGCAATCAAGAATGGGCTATCACAAAAGCTTGGGTATGAGGCAAATGTCTATATTGATGAAAAGGATAAACAGACGGTTATTTTTGCTTATCCTCACTTGTTTACTAATGTGGCAACTTTGCAGGTGATCCGCTTGGAGATCGGTGCTTTAGCGGCATGGACTCCAGCAAAAATGGCAGAGATTGAACCTTATGCGGTTCAGTATTATCCTGAGGTTTTTGAACAGAAAGCTACGGATATTCTTACCGTTGCACCAGAGCGTACTTTCTGGGAAAAGGCAACTATTCTTCACCATGAAGCAAACAGACCAAAACATCTGGAAATGCCACAACGATATTCTAGACACTATTATGATCTGTACCAGATGTCTATGACACCCATAAAAGCATCAGCTTTTGCTCATCGTGATCTACTTCAGAAGGTTGTGGATTTCAAAATGAAATTCTATCCTCGTGCATGGGCAAAATATGCAGAGGCTGTGTCGGGAAACCTGAAACTGTTCCCACCAGATTATCGTATTCCTGCACTGCTGGCAGACTATGAAGCCATGAAAGACATGCTTTATGGTGATATTCCAGATTTTGAAACGTTAATGTGTACAATCAAAAAAATGGAAAGAGAAATCAATACACTTTAATTTTGAGTAGCTAAATTTTTATTTCCAGATGAGAAATTTTTATCAATAGTGTATTATCATAAGCATAAATTATTCTATTGTGGGTAAACAAGCAAAATAAGTGATTACTCACTCCGTATATGTCAGATGATGTAAACGATTGCTAGATTTAGCTATTTTTGATGAAGAAGATTTCTTAAAAGTATTACCTAAAATTAATGAAAAGTTATCGATTAAATTACACTATGCACCGTTTGAATAAGACGGTGTTTTACTTTATAGAACAATATGAAGTTTACTTCATAAACACATTGACAAGATCGTGATTGTTTGGTATTATGAAGTTAACTTCATATGAAGTGTACTTCATGAAAGGTGGTTGTATGAAAACAAGAGTAAAAGAGTTGCGTACGAAAAAGCAATTAACACAACAGCAGTTAGCTGAGTTAGTCAATGTATCCAATCGAACCATTATTTCCATTGAAAAAGAACAGTATGCTCCTTCATTGATGTTGGCGTATCGTATTGCCCAAGTATTTAACACAACGATTGAAGAATTATGCTGTTTAAAAGAAAACAAAGAAAAGGAGGATTGCAAAAAATGAGAGTAAAAAATAAAAGGGGATTCAGTATCGCTTTATTATGTACAACATTAGGGGTTATGAGTATGATTGCTTTTTTAGTGATGAAAGAACAACGCTTTTTAATTTCATCATTGTTGTTTTTTGTCTATGCAATTGTTAGTTATTATCGTGCCTTTACAAA
The DNA here is from genome assembly GCA_009916335.1 of Erysipelotrichia bacterium. The sequence goes on from SAAR01000076.1 coordinate 2,489, forward strand.
AAAAGGTATATTAGAGGAAATAGAAGGATATGCTGATGAACGAGATGTATATCTATGTATGCGTAGTTCTCATCTCTTAGTGAAAGTGATTAACAATAGTCTTTGCTTATTTACTTTTCTTTTTCTTTTTGCTTATGCAATCTTTAAAACATCGTTTTTATTGATTGTGGCAATGACACTTTGTAGTGTTGAAGTGTTTGTATTTATCGCTTATTTAATCATTAATATTTATTTTGAAAGAAAAGGATAAGGTAATAAAAAAGCGAAGTGATTCGCTTTTTTTGTGCTTATTCAATTTTTAAATCTTCCATAAATAATGGAATTTCTTTTTCCCAGCTACTTTCATTATGATAGCCATGCTCCTGACAGTGAGGATATACGCTAGCTCCTTTTTTAGTTAGTAAGCGAGCGATGCGTAAGTTTTTTTCACTACCGATGGCTAAAGCACGTTTTGTACGCCATTCATGTCTACCCCATGATAAATAGAAAGTGCTGCCTTTTAATGATTGACAGTTTTGGCAATCATTAAATAATGCATCGTAAATATGTTCATAGAAGGGAGAAAGGCAAGCGGCTTTACTGTAAATATGTGAGTAAGTGAAACCTGCATATAATGCCATTAATCCACCCATTGAGCTACCTGCAATCATTGTTTTTTCTTTGCTTGTATTCACGATAAAATGATGTTCAATATAATCTTTTAAATCTGTACTCATCCATTGTAACAAGGTTTTTCCACTTGCTTCAATGGTACCAAAATATTCATCTTTAAAAGAATAAGGCGAAAATTCACATAAACGCTTATTACCAATATGGTTACATTCTAAACCAACAACCATAATATTTAATTGTTTCTGTTTTAAATATTTACTTAATCCCCAACTTTTTCCATAGGTCGCATCTTCATCAGAAAATAAGTTATGACCATCAAACATATAAAGCACACCTGGGGGATTGTTTTGATCTAGTGTATCTGGCAAATAGATGTGTAGTGTTCGATTATCACGATAAGGTTTAATATAGATTTCTTTTTTTAACAGCATGATTAAGCGTCCTTATTTTCTTCATCGGCTAATAATTTTCCAATGTAATAAGGAAACTGTTTTTGCCACCAAGGCCAGTCATGGTTAACATCTTGTCCCCATAAATCAATCCATACAGGAATATCTAATTGTGCAAATAAAGTTTTTAAAATATTCGCATCTTTAATGGCTTCTTCTTCCCAATCTCCCTGTCCACAACAAATAGTAATTTTACTGTTGCGATACATTTTGACATAAGGGTGATCTGCTTTCATGTTAGCTAAGTAATCAACAGGTAAATTCATATAGGTTAAATGGTTTTGATAGTTAGGAAAGAAATAACTAGCATGATATAAACCACTTAATGCAATGGTTCCATCAAATAATTCAGGGTGTCTTAACATGATGTTTAAGGCATGGAAAGCCCCCATACTCACTCCTGTTGTAATGAATTTACCACAATAATTTTCTTTTGCCGTATTGTTATGTATGGCATGTAATCGAGGCATTAATTCATCACATAAATAAGAAAACCAGTCCTCATGTAGTTGAATACGTCTTTCTTCATCAGGAACAAAACTGCTCCATGTGTGTTGATCAACAGGTTGAATACAAAACAACTGCAATTGACCATTTTCAATGAAGGAAGCAACGCTATCGATCATACCAAAATTTTCATAATCGTAAAAATTGCCATTCTGAGCAGGGAATACTAGACAAGGCTTTCCTGCATGACCATATACTTTATATTCCATTTCTTGATTTAAAATATTACTGTATTCCTTGTAATAAGCGATATGCATAATGATTTCCCCCTTTATTTTTTCTTTAAAATCATGTGGGCAAACTGAATTGCCTCATCTTCACTTTTAAAACATGCAATATAGGCACTATCTCCCATGGCCCTTGCAATGACATCAGGATTATTTTGCACTAAGCGTAATTGTGTTTTATATTTTTCTTTGATTTTTTCTTGTGCATATTGATAGTGATGCGTATTTCTTCTTGCGGCATAAACACAAGAGTAAGGTCTTTTATCGGCATCATACATACCTTTGTTATACGTTACCATATCGGCCCATAATTGATAGACATCAACTTCGTTTGCATAGTTAATCATATCAGGAATATAGCCTCCAGGTGGACGCATGTTTACTTCTAAAGCAATCAGGTCCCCTTTCTTACCTAACCCTTCTTTATCTTTGTTTAAGCGAAAATATTCACAGTGGAAAAAACGACAATTACTTTCAAATGTTTCAATGACACGCTTACCAACCTTGGCTAAATCTTCAGGTATTTGTTTTAATGAATAAAACCAAACATCTTTTTGTTGATTCACAAGATCCATAATCGAGTCTGGATAATAATGTGCAGTGGCAAAAATAATTTCTCGCTTTTTACCAGCAATCCCATCAAATGATAAGGTAGTTCCATCGACATATTCCTCCATGATGAAAGGCGTATCTTTTAATTGATGATAAAAATCTCGCAACTCTTCATCATTGTTTATTTTATATGTGGTTGATGCCCCTACACCATTGTCTGGTTTTACAACAACAGGATAGCCAACTTCTTTAGTAAAGGCTAATCCATCAACAAAATCTTTCATTAAATGATACCTTGCGACTTTCACACCTGCTTTTATAAAGTATTCTTTCATTTTACTTTTGTATTTAATATGCTGAATAGAATGACTTTGAATCCCTGTTGTAATGTTAAAATCACTACGCAATTTAGCATCTCTTTCTAACCAGTACTCATTATTGCTTTCAAGCCAATCAATCTTACCATGCTTAAAGGCCAAAAAAGCACAACCACGATACACTTCATCATAATTTTCTAAAGAAGAAACTTTATAGTATTCATTTAATGATTTTTTTAAATTGGGATTGAGCTTTTCATAAGGACAATCACCAATGGCTAAAATGTTTACACCATTTCGTTTTAATGCCCGACAAAAGTTCCAATAGGAATCAGGAAAGTTTGGTGAAATAAAAATAAAATTCATAGACACACCCCCTTATATGTTTATCTTATTTCATCACAGAATAGATAGGGAAACAATTGTTGAACATAAGGGGGAATGTACTTATTTTTTAATATATTCACGATATAATTTCATCAATGCTCTTTTCTCAATGCGAGATACATAGGAGCGTGAAATATGCATTTCTTTTGCGATTTCCTTTTGTTTGTATTCACGACATTGATTTAACCCATAGCGTTTTTGAATAATATCTTTTTCTTTCTCATCTAATACATAGAAACAGCGTAATAATCTTTGTTTATCATCTTCTAAAGTAATGCTTTCTTCTATGCTTTTATCTATTGGTGTAGCAAGAGAATCTAATAAACTTGTTGTGTTTCCATCATGATCGTTGTTGATACAATCATCAAGAGAAAGAGTATTATAATGGTTTTTATTCGCTCTTAAATGCATTAAAATTTCATTTTCAATACAGTGGCTTGCATACGCAGTAAGCTTTCCTTTTTCTAATTGAAAAGAATCGACTGCTTTAATTAAACCGATGGTACCAATGGAAATTAAATCTTGTGTTTCTTTATGAATGTCATATTTTTTAACAATATGTGCGACTAAACGAAGATTGTGTTCAATCAATTGATCTCTAGCATAGGCATCATTCTTTTCTTTTAACAACAATAAATATTCCCTTTCTTTTTCTTTTGAAAGAGGTTTTAAAAAACTTGTATTTTTCATTGAACCGATAAAATAAATAAATTGTGATAATTGTTGCAGTAGTATTGTAAACATCTTTTTCACCTAGTGTAGTGTATGCAGCGACTTCTTCTTTTAGAAATAGAAACGTATCTTTTCTCTTGTTTCAACGAAACAGGAACAAGGATTTTAAATCGCTTTAGTTAAGATGTTAAATCTTTGGTATTTATTGAATAAGACACTAAAAAATGGTATCATAATCCTGTTATAAAATAAGAAAGTGAGAATTTATGATAAAGCTATTCAATCCTAATAAATATGTAAAAGATTATCGCTATGTAGATTTAGTACAGCTAAAAAAACAAGGGATTAAATTAATTATCTGTGATATTGATAATACATTAGTTGCTCATGATGAAAGTCATCCAAATGAAGCAGTGATTGACTTTGTGAATCGCGTAAAAGCAACAGGGTTTGCTTTTTGTTTAATTTCAAATAATTTTAATGAGCGAGTAACCACATTCGCACAAGATTTGCATGTACCAACCTATCCTATGGCGAAAAAACCATTAAAGTTAACGTATCGAAAGATTATGAAAGAAATGGGGTATCAAGCAAGTGAAATTGCGAGTATTGGAGATCAGATTATGACAGATGTATTGGGAGGAAATCGTATGCATATGTATACGATTCTAACAAGTCCTCTAGTACAAAGGGATATTACAAGTACAAAGATTAATCGTAAGTTTGAAAATATTGTATTCAAATGGTTAGCTAAGAAAGGCTATTTAGTCAAAGGAGAATTTAATGAGTAAACAATGTAAAGGCTGTGGGGCTTACTTGCAGTATGAAAAGAAAGATCAGATTGGGTATACACCAAAGGTGGATAGTGAATATTGCCAGCGTTGCTTTCGTATTACGCATTATGATGATGTGATTATTAATATGCAACAAGGGATTGATAGTGATGCTATTTTAAATAAAGTCGCTATGATGGACGCTTTAGTATTGTGGGTAGTGGACCTTTTTGATTTTGAAGCTAATATCATTAAAGGCATGAATCGTCATTTAGCTAATAAAGATATTATTTTAGTAGCGACAAAACGTGATTTATTGCCAAGTAGTGTCGGGAATGAAAAGCTTGCTCAATTTTTGATTGCACGTTTAAAAGAAAAAGGAATTTTTGTATCAGGTATTGTCATTAGTGGGGATTTAGCTAAAAATGCGTTTGCGAAGGATAATGATTCATTAAAGGAAATTCATCGTGCGATTCGCTTATATCGTAAAAATCGTGATGTTGTTGTGATTGGTATGGCAAATGCAGGAAAGAGTACATTATTAAATGCCTTATTGCAAAAGGAGTGTTTAACAACTTCTCGCCACCCTGGGACTACATTAGATTTTAATGGTGTGAAATACCATGATTATATGGTGTATGATACACCTGGTTTAACACGTTATGATTCTCTTTTAACCCATATGGAACAAAGCATGTTGAAACAAGTCATACCAACAAAAACGATCAAACCTTTACAGTTTCAATTAAAGGAAGATCAAAGTCTTGCATTAGCAGGGCTTGTACGTTTAGATATTAGTGGTTGTCAAAAGGCAACTTGTGTTTGTTATTTTGCACCAGCTCTTAAAGTGCATCGTGGAAAATTAGCCAATGCCAATAAGTTGTGGAGTGAACATTTAGGTGATGAATTGCTATCACCAACCCTTGATCATAACTATACGGATATGAAAGTGATGGAAAGTAAAATGTTTGCCCCTAAAATAGATGTTGTAATTCATGGTTTAGGGTGGTTTGCGATTAGTGGTGATGTGAAAAACATTAAAGTATACGTCAATGAAAAAATTGATATTACATTTAGAGGAGCGATGATATAATGTTAACAGGAAAAGAAAAAAGATATTTACGCAGTCTTGCTGCAACAAGAAAAGCAGTGGTGATTGTTGGTAAAGAGGGCATTAGTGCAAATTTGATTCAATCTTTACATGATGCTTTAGAGGCACATGAATTAGTGAAGATTAGTGTATTAAAAAATTGTGATGATGATTTAAAGGAGTTAGCATTTGATTTAGCTGCTGCAACAAATAGTGAAATTGTACAAAGTATAGGACGTGTTTTTGTCTTATACAAACGCTCTAAAAAGAATCTATTGGGGTTATAATGAGAGTTGGTTTATTAGGTGGTAGCTTTGATCCGATTCACAATGCACATATACAGATGGCAAAATATGCAAGAAAGCAGTTGTGTTTAGATAAGGTATATTTTGTAGTTGCCAAAGATACGCCGTTAAAACAGAGAAAGTTAACGTCGTTCTATGATCGTGTGTTAATGGTAAAACAGGCAATTCAAGCGTATCGTCATTTTAAAGTATGTACGATTGAGGCAGATAGTGAAGGAAAAAGTTATACGATTGATACGGTTCGCACTTTGCAAAAAAAGTATCCAAATGATGAATTTTATTTTATCATCGGTGGGGATCAAGTGGCACAATTAGATCAGTGGTATCAAATTGATGCACTGGAAAAAGAAGTGCATTTATGTGCTTTTGAACGCAATGGGCAAACATTGCATACGCCTTATCGTGTACAAGCATTATCCATGCCTTCTTATGCGATTAGTTCGACAAACATACGAGCAGGACATTTTTTCGATATACATAAACAGGTGCAATCTTATGCCATCAAAAAGATGCTATATATGGATTTTGTGAAAGATGCGATGAGTGAGTATCGCTATGAACACAGTTTGCGAGTAGCACTGCTTTGTGCACAAATAGCTAAAGCAAATCATATGGATATAAGCAAAGCGTATTTGTGTGGCTTATTGCATGACATCAATAAGGAATTTAAGTGGATTGACTATGATCGCAGTAAAGCGATTATCACCCAGATGCGAGCAGCGTTGTTGGCCTATCACAAAGGAATTTGGCATGGGTATTTAGGACGTTTTATTTGTGAACACGCATTACATATAAAAGATCATGACATTTTATTAGCGATTGAAAATCATGTCTTAGGGGATTGCCGTAATAAGTATGCGATGCTTTTATATGTAGCAGATAAGTTAGATCCAGGTCGTGATTATGATACAAGTCAAAGTATTTCCTTATGTAAAAAAGATTTGTATGCAGGTTATAAACAAGTAAGAAAAGAACAAAAACAGTATTATGGAGAGGAAAATGCAAGTGGAAAATAAAGTAAATATCATTTTAGATGCAATTGGCAAAGTAAAAGGACAAGATATTATTGTTTATGATTTTACTTCAATTAATCCTTTTATTGATCGTGTCATTATTTGCAGTGCAAATAATATGCGTCAAGTGTATGCCATCGCACAGATGATTAAAGAGAAATGTAGAGAAAACAATATTCCTGTAAAAATGGAAGGAAATCAAGATTCAAGATGGATTTTAATGGACGCTGATGAAGTGATTGTTCATGTTTTCTTAGATGATGAACGAGAAGTATATAAATTAGAACGTTTATATGGCGATTTACCAAGATTGGAAGGGTGCTATGATTTATAATATTTTAGCTAAATATTATGATGGATTAGTAAAAGATGAAGCTGCTACAATGGATTGGGTACAACTCATTGAAAAGCATATCAAGAAAAAAGAATTACTGGAATTGGCTTGTGGTTCTGGAGAAATCACATTAAAGTTAGCTGCAGATGGCTATCATATTGATGCGAGTGATTTAAGTAGTGCAATGATTGAAGAAGCAAAAAAGAAACCCCATGCAAAACAAGTGCATTTCTTTGTGATGGATATGTTAGAGTATCATGTAGATAAAACTTATGATGGTATTTTATGCTTATGCGATAGTATCAATTATCTATTATTAGAACATGATTTAGCGACTTTATTTAAAAATGTGTACGATAGTTTGAATGAAGATGGTGTATTTATTTTTGATACGCATTCATTAGATCGCTTAATTGAATTTGAAGAAGAATTTTATGAAGAAGGAATTGTAGAGGGACATGAATATACATGGAGTATTATTGCAGATAAACCATATCTTTATCATAACTTTGTGTTTTATGATGAAGAAGCACGTATGTTTCAAGAACAACACATACAAAGAGTGTATGAACCTGAACTACTCGCTTCTTTATTAGCTCCTTATTTCACGTTTGAAGTGGTGAGTGATTTCATCAAGGAAGGCATTTGTGAAGGAGAAAAATATTTTTATATTTGTAAAAAGAAAGGATCACATTTATGATAGGAATTATATGTGCAATCAATGCAGAAGTAGATGCAATGCTTGCGAATATGGAAATGGTCCATGCTAAAAAAATAGTGTACATGGATGTATATGAAGGTAAAATTAGTGGTAAACAAGTAGTCGTAGCGAATAGTGGGGTAGGGAAAGTGAATGCAGCGATGTCTACTACCTTGTTATTATCTCACTATGAGCTAGAAGCTATTATCAATGTTGGTGTCGCTGGTGGTTTATTAGAAAAGCAAAATCCACTAGATGTTGTCATTGCTAAAAATGTGATTCAACACGATTTTGACACGTCTCCTATCGATCATGAAGAAGGGTTAGGAATCATTAGTGCTTGTGATGAAACATTAGCAAAAACATTTAAACAATGCGTTGACAATACAACCTCTGTTTCATGGCTTGGTGATATTGCCAGTGGTGATGTCTTTGTTACTTTAGAAAATCATTTTACACGCATTCGTACTTTATTTCCAACGTGTGTATGTGCAGAAATGGAAGCAGGGGCTATTGCACAAGTAGCGAATGCATTCCATACGCCATGTTTGATTATTCGTACTTTATCTGATGTAGCAAACAAAGAGAAAAGTGCAATGGACTTTATAGAATTTGCAAAACAAGCAGCACATACTGCAGCAACACTTTGTAAACAATTATTAGCTCAATTATAAAATAGCTAACCAATGATAAAAAGGAAAGGATGATGGCGATGAAAAAATGGAACTGGAAATCAATCACACTAACAATGGTTTTATTATGTGTATTAATCGCTTGCGTTTATGCACTGATTGCTTTTAATATTACAGGTCCTTATTATATGGGGCAAAGTAAGAGTGAAAAAGTGATTGAAAAGATAAAACAAAAAGAAAAGCAAGTAGTATCCATCAAACGTCATAGCTTTCAATATATCACTTATACTTGTGAAACGAAAAATAAGTATATCATCTACAATGAAAAAGGAGAAAAAATATTAACACGCAGTAAAAAAGATTTACAATTAGATAAAGTAAAAGCGATTGTTAATGAATCATATCCTGAATTAGCAGATGAGGAAATACAGATTTCTTATGGCTATAAAAATGCTGTTTATCTATTAGAAGATGATCAGTATACGATGTTAATGCTAGATTTTGATAAACTGAAAGAAGTATTTTATATGAAGGAGAAAGAGTAATGAAATTATATAATGCACCGTTCTTCAATCGAAGAAATTGGATTATGGAACATATGGATCAATTAGAATTAAATGTACAAGAAATACTCTTGATTCTTTGTATTGATTATATGAATGAATTTGATCAAATTGTTGATGTGAATGCTCTTTCTAAAAAGATGAAAATAGAGGGGCAGGAAGTAGATTGTTTACTTAGTGCTTTAATCAATAAAGGCTATTTACATATGGAATCCAATAATCGTAAGATGATTTATAATATAGATCGCATCTTTATGCAAAAGGAAAATGCACAACCATGTGCATCAAACGAGTTTAAAAATTTATTTTCTTTGTATGAAAAGGAATTTAAACGTCCTTTATCACAACGTGAAAGTGAAATGTTGAGCGAATGGATTGAATTGTATGAATTAAAGCTGATAGAATATGCATTAAGAGAGGCAATCATATATGATACAGTGAATTTCGCCTACATTAATAAAATTTTAATGAATTGGAAGGAAAAGCATTTCACTGCAAAAATGTATGAAGAAAGAGATATTTAATGGATACAAATGATATTTTAGATGAGATGAAAAAAATGTTCCCTAATGCAGAATGTGCATTGCATCATCGTAATGCGTATGAGTTGATTGTGGCTGTTGTTTTATCAGCACAAACAACAGATGAAGCAGTTAATAAAATCACACCTGCATTGTTTGAACGCTATCCTAGTGTATACGATTTAGCTAATGGCGAAGTGAAAGAAATCGCTACCTATTTAAAAACAATAGGGTTATATCGTAATAAAAGTCGCATGATTCATGAATTAGCGAATGCGATCGTTAATGATTATGATGGCGAAGTACCAAATACTAGAAAAAAATTAACATCATTAGCTGGTGTAGGAAGAAAAACAGCGAATGTGGTGTTGTCTGTATGGTTTCATGTTCCTGCATTTGCAGTGGACACACATGTGGAACGAGTTTCTAAACGTTTGGGTTTGGCGAAATTCAAGGATAGTGTGGAAGTCGTGGAAACTAAGTTAAAACGTAAAATTGATCGAGAACGTTGGAATGAAGGACATCACTTATTCATCTTTTTTGGTCGCTATCATTGTT
>SAAR01000476.1 GCA_009916335.1 Erysipelotrichia bacterium
CTTTTTCATAAGTCTCCTTTTTCCTATTGCGCAAGTCTTTTGTCTATTTATAAACCTATTATATCACGGAAAATAAAACAAGACAATAGAGTATACCCTGTTGTCCATCAAAAAATCTTCTAAAATTATTTTACTCAAATTGATAGATTATTTTTATGAAATGTGTTAACATTTATTACTATCTAAATAGTCAGAAAATTCTACAATAGAGTTATAAATTAATGGAGACTCTATATGAGAAAAAATAAAACCAAGTTTATTGCTTTTGCACTTGCTTCAGCAGTTATTGCAGTAGGTTACTCAACTGCAGCTTCTGCTGATTCTGTTACTTCCTCAGATAAAGCTACAGTCTCAAATCCAATTCTGACAATTACACCTCGTATGAATGTTGAGTTTCAAGGTGGTGGATATTGGACAAATACTTCGCACCTGACCTACATTCAAAATACAGGTTCTGGAGTACTGTATTATGACCGAGTAAATCATAAATATGTATTTTTACAAACAAGAGGTGCAATGGGTGCAGCTATTTATGTTTTTAACGCTCAGGGTATAAACTGGTAGAGAGGAGTACTTTATGTTTAAGAGTAAAAAAAATGATGAGAAGAAGGTTGAAATACTCAATTCTATTGATAAACTTCTTCATCAAGATGTTGAATTAACAATAGACGAAAAAGAAATACTGTTAAAATATAAAGAGCGGATTCAAAATTCAAAAAATATTGAATTTGAACTGATTCATCTTAGAAATGCTCTTCTTCCATTTGTTATAAGTTCGAAACTTTCCGAACCTACATTAAATTTCTATAAAAAAATACGATGTGCGGTGAACACTAATTGTTGTCGTTAAAACGTAGATATGTAGTCTTTTATAAATAAAGTCCCCCAAATGCCTTCACTTTTTGTGAAAGCATTTGGGGGACTTTATGCATTGATGAAGACAAATAAGAAACTTATTGCACGATTTTAATGGAATTTCGTTGATGGTTCAAAACGAATGTGGCAAATGTTTCCAGAATCTTCATTTTCATTAGACTTGAACAGATTCGGCCGATGGATGTTCACCTCCACCAAGCCATTCTCCTGTTGATAACCATAACTCATAAAACAGGAGCCATTCACAGGTCCATGGAACGAGGGAATCTTTTAACCAATGGGTTGGATTCCACTCATCTTTTGATGGGTGGTATAGGCAGACTTGTACCTTTTTATTTTTCATATCGACTTTGTATTTATGAGGGAAATCAACTGCATTAAGTTTTTTCATATCTCCTGAAACCCATACGGTACATCGTCCGGAGCGCTCTACTATGAATTCACAAAGATACTCTCTTGATAATTCAGTGGGCTGGAGCAAAAGTTTAATAGTCATCTTGTTTCTATTAAATTGAACTTTTGCATTTGGAAACTGCGACTTTAAAGCCAGACATTGTTGAGGAAGTGTCTTTTTTTGTAGTGAACTACTCTTCATGATCAGACACTCCCAAAAAAGGTATGGTTAGTGACCGGAATGATTGCGGATGATTTTTTATTGGTTAAATTACCCTTCGAGTTCACCCCGATGCGGTTATTAACCCGATTGTCTAACATGGTTCTTCCATATGCCTCAAAAGTATCTTGAGTCACCTGCGCACCAAAGCTTTCAGACAGACGGCTTTTTAAAGAATCCAAACCATCAATAAAATTCAAGGGATCCTCAACAATGTCTTTTTTAGCCATCTGTAACCATCGAAAGAAAGCATCTTTTCTTTTGGGCTCTGCAATCCAGCGGTCAGCAAAATTTTCTTCTCGACGTGTTGGGTTCAATACTTGGTATTCCCCATTTGGACCTATAGTAAAGTGTTGCTCCATATTCTCTAAGATATTGCAAATGGCATCATAAACATTCCCTTCATTACCATAAGCGCGGGCTGCCAAGGTATTTATAATGATAGAAGTAGGCTTGTAGTCTTCCCCTTCAAACATGATGTCTCGATGGCGCTTCAAAATTTGAATAGCCATTTGGAGAGGAGTACGCAAATTGTAAAGGTGGATTTTTTCAATTTCAACATTGCGTTTCTCGGCATAGTTTTGTAAAGCCTCTGTATAAACTAATTGCATCTTTGCTTTAAACCACTCGATATAGCCTTTTGGATTACTTATGCCATCTTTGTAAGTATTATTGTCAAGTCTCTCGGTAATTCTGATAGAATTAGAATTTTCAGAACTTAATGGTGTGCAAGGAAGGACGTCCATATGAAAATCAGTATACTTCAGTGTCCAACAGCGTTTCCCTTCGGGATCTAGCATCTTTGAGTACCGCGGACTTTCATGTAACCTATTGCCAACGATGTGTTTAACCTGTTCAGGTGTTAGTGATTCTCCGTTTGTTAACTGACAAATGAGATCTACGTCGTATTCGCCGTTTTTGTCAGAGCTGAGGGGTTTAATCATTGTTCCAAGTGCCATTGATC
>SAAR01000477.1 GCA_009916335.1 Erysipelotrichia bacterium
GGATAGCAGAAAATATTGATAATGAATTTTCAGCATCAGCCACAATCAAATTTGGAAAAATATCAATTGATGTTTTGGATGGGTGTAAGCCAGATACAATCAAAACAATACTTGATGTTTTAAATTCATATGTTTGATTTTAATTCAGGGACAGCTGTTTACTTGGCTTGTGGAATTACTGATTGCAGATGCAGTTTCAACAGATTAACTGCTATTGTAAAACTTAATTTCAATCTTGATCCTTATTCTAAATCTATGTTTGTCTTCTGCAATAGAAGTCATAAAATAATTAAAATTTTGCAATGGGATGGATCTGGATTTTGGCTTTTTACAAAACGTCTTGATAGAGGCAATTTTAAATGGCCAATGAATAAGGAACAAGTCAAAAAAGTTTCTATGAAGGAACTATCCTGGTTGCTTCAAGGTCTTCCTACCGATCCCAAAGGTGCATTTAAAGATCATTATCCTAAAATCGTAATGTAAAAAAATATATAAAAAATACTGCAAAGCCTTGATTTTACTGGCTTTTTCTATGGCGTTTTCATGCTAAATGTGGTATAATATCATTATGATGAAGAGCGATAAAAATATATTTTCAGACCACCAATTAAATGAATTAACTAAGGAACAGCTGGTTTCTTTGTGCCGTATCCTTCAGGATAAAAACACGGAATACGAGAATCAATTTGCTTTCCTTACAGAACAAATAAATTTACTTAAAAACCATCGTTTTGGACGTTCTAGTGAAAAAAATTCTTCAATCGAAGGACAAACTTCATTATTCTTCAACGAAGCAGAAGCAGTAGCTGCTTCTATGCAGTCAGAAGATGATTATGAGGAAACAGAAGTAAAAGCTTATAAGCGTAAAAAGACTAAAGGAAAGAAGGAAATGGATCTTTCAAAATTTCCTGTAGTTCGTATTGAGCATAAACTTTCTGACGAAGAACGTTACTGTGAAAAATGTGGCAAATTTTTAAAAGAGGTAACAACCGAAGTTACAAAAAAACTAAGGTTTGTTCCTGCCCATTTTGAGGTAGAAGAACATGTTACTTCTGTTTATGCATGCACTGATAGTACATGTGGTAATATGAAACGTGCTCCTCAAGATCCAGCTCTTCTAAAAGGCAGTATTGCAACAGCATCTCTTGTAGCCGCTGTTATGAACGGTAAATATGTCAATGGCATGCCACTTTACCGTCAGGAAGCTGAGTTTAAGCGAAATGGTCTTGAGCTTGACCGTAACCGTATGTCCTATTGGATTGTTCGCTGTACAGAACTCTACCTGTCACTTTTATTTGAAGAACTGAAAAAGCAGTTTTTAGCATGCCAATATAAACAGGCAGATGAAACAAAAGTAAGAGTTCTTCATGAAGATGGCAGAAAGGCAACTACTGACAGTTATATGTGGGTATACCGCACCGGTGAACTTTGTAGCACACCTCCGGTAATTCTGTACATATATGAGCAGACAAGAGGCGGTTATCATCCAAGAAATTTCCTTGGAGACAGTACTGGTTATCTAACGACTGACGGTTATCAAGCATATCACAGTCTTGAAGATAAATTTACTGTTACTGGCTGTATGAGCCATTGCAGGAGAAAATTTATAGACTGCTTGAAGGCTCTTCCTGAAAAACAGCATAAGGGTACCATAGCTTTTGAGGCTAAAAAGCGAATTGCTATGCTTTACCAAATTGAGGATATACTTAAGGAAAAATCCTCGGAAGAGCGGTATGAAGAACGTTTACGTCAAAGTAAACCCATTCTTGATGCTTTCTTTGAGTGGCTTGAACCTATGAAGTCCCAAAGTGACTCAAATTCCTTGATTGGAAAAGCAATACGCTATGCATTGAATCAAAGAAAATACCTTGAAGGTTATCTGCTTGATGGTAATATTCCTATAGATAATAATGCTTCGGAACGGGCTGTTAAACCATTTGTTATGCACAGAAAGGCTTGGTTATTTTGCAATACACCTAACGGTGCGGATGCTAGCGGAATAATTTATTCTATTGTAGAAACAGCAAAAGCCAATGGTCTTCATCCTTATAACTATTTAACGCATTTATTAGAAAATATACCAAAGCATATGTCAGATACAAACCTGAATTTTCTGCAGGAGCTTTTGCCTTGGTCAGCATCTCTTCCTGATAAATGCAGGGTTAAAAATGTAGAACTTAAATAAGTCCTGGGAAACCAGGACTTTTTATTTTTCAAGGTACTTATTATAGTACGCTTACCCTTAAAATAACATCCCGCCTTTGGCAAGCTGTTGAATAGCACATATTTTTTAAATAAGAATAAGTTCTAATTGTGTTATTTTTGAAAAATACAAAATCAATAAATTTCTTTTCTTCTTCATTTAATTTATTAATAGCCAATTTAAGTTCTTCATAATCACATTCTTCAAAAAATAAATCTTCTAAGCTAATATCTTGAGAAAGCAACTCTTC
>SAAR01000478.1 GCA_009916335.1 Erysipelotrichia bacterium
CACTAAGGTTGATGAGGATTGGCGTAGATTTGTCCATGAACAGAAGGAAACCGACCTTGCAGCACTCATTGATGAGGAAAAGCTCAAGCAAGAAGAAACAAAGCGGTTTATCGACAATTCCTTCCGCGATGGGACACTCAAGACAACCGGTACAGACATTGACAAGATCATGCCTCCGGTTTCTCGTTTCGGTGGTGGCAACAGAGCGGCTAAGAAGCAGAGTGTCATTGAAAAGCTGATGAATTTCTTTGAGAAATATTTTGGGTTAGTATAGAGAGGGCCACATTTTTTAACCCTCTCTATGCTTATTAGAAATAGGCTTATTAGAAATATTCTGCAGTTAGAATTTTGAATGAGAGGATTATTTTAGATGGCTATTATTGAACATGATCTGTTGCCCAAACAGAAATCAAGAAAGAACAATTTAAAAGTTAAAGTTGATTTGTACAATTATGCCAGTGAGCTTTATGACGAATTATCAAACATTGGCATCGTACAGCGACTTAAGGATATTCCTCACCTTGGAGTAATTAAAGTCCCTAAAAAACTCATGAAATCGAGGTTTGACTATACTGTACTGCAATTATACTTCCATCAACTGGTTAAGAAAGAGCTTCAGACAAAATTAGAATTGACATATAATAATCCTGTGAAAGCAAAAGAATTTAGGCATGATTTGAGTTACAAAACAAAGGAAGATAAGCCCACGGTTGGAGATATGCTTCAAATCCTTACAATTGCATATAATCTCGGTCATTTTTATAACACATTTACATCGTCAAGGGCAGTCGTCTTACTTGCAAACGACAATCCTGATTTTAGAGAGTCATTTATAAAAAGTTCTGAGAATCCGCGATTTCAAGCGACTGCAGAAAGCCTGCTTGATGCACAAAACTATCAACGGCTACATATATTAAATTCATTGCTTGTGCTTGAACGTTGTGACCAAGATAAACAATCAGTTCTTTTGGCTCAAGAGCTTCTGTATGCTTATCTTAACGAAAATAGAATTGATGAGAAAAGCAAGCTCAATTTTGTGTTTAATGTTTTCCGAACAGTTCGAAATGTTTCCTATATGGCTTATGATCTTCAAATTGCAAATACACCTTTTACTATTGATTTATGCAATCAAAAGGCTATCCTTGTATTATTTCATGAGCTTTTATCAGAGTACAATGATCAATTGCCTGCAAACCGATTGATTGGTTCTATTGGCAAAATGCTCGATGATACAGTCTATAACGAAAACTCAAACGCCATTTGTTATTATCGAATATCACGAAAAATAGCCTCGACTTTAGATAAAGATGATAATATACAATCCAAAAACTACTTTACTGACTTTTGGCGAGATTCAGAGAGTTTATTTAACAAGCAACATCGACAGTCACGTGACTACTCATCAGATGCAATATTGAAATTGACTTTTTGTGCTGAAGACAGGAATCTATCACAGCGATTGTTGATAGATTTAGATAGTATCAATAATTCAAGGGTAGGCTA
This sequence comes from Erysipelotrichia bacterium, assembly GCA_009916335.1. The sequence goes on from SAAR01000478.1 coordinate 1,504, forward strand.
TTATGATCGACATTCTGGAGAACGTACTATTCTTGTTTCAATAAAAAAGAACTGCCAAAGTAAAACAGAGGCTGCTCTTAAAATTCTAAGGGTTACAATAAGTTATCTGCGACAAGTATCATGCCTATCAAATGCAGATACAAGGTATCTGCTTACAAGCAAGTTTTTCCTATACTATTTATTTGGTGAAAATCCTATTGTTATAAAGGCGACAGTTGATTCTGAAGTTTGTGTTTTATGCACTCGAGGTAAAAAACGCCGTATTGCTGAGATTAAGTCAATTTTAGATAAAGGACATGGGAATGTTGATGAGCGTCACGAAGTGGAATTTATGCTAAGTTGCTTATCACAAGACAGCATCAACGATACGAGTATAACTATACCTGGCAGCATACTGATTTTTCAAAAAGATTTGCCCGGTAAGAAACTTTGTGAGTTTGATGGCATGGTGATTCATCCTATGAGAAAAAATGAGCAAATCATACTCTTGGAAGCAAAAAATACTGTAGCTACTCCATCATATGCAAAGAAATGTCTATCCGAGAAACTTGATAAGTTGAATTTTGAATACAAGAAGGATGCCATAGAAATTTGTGGGTATGATGCTCTTCTAAAGGTGTCTATTTAAGTGTCCGTTCGTATAAAGAGACCAGCCACATCAAGCATTTATGCCTGATTGTGACTGGTCTCTTTTTGCCCCCGTTTGAAGCTGTTCACTTGGTTTTTGTTCAATCCCTAAGTGAACGCTTCTTTCGGGGGTTCCTTTTTTTGATATAAAAATAGAAGCAGAATATTAAAAAAGCACGTAAGAAATGATTAAGAAATCCTTAACCTACTGGTATTTTTTCAAAAGTATGGTATAATTAGTTTTATTATAAAAGTAAATGCAATTTCAAGGAGGAAATACCATGAAAAAAATATTAGGAAGCACGAAAAGTGCAGTTGCG
>SAAR01000479.1 GCA_009916335.1 Erysipelotrichia bacterium
TTGCATACTTCCTTGTTCTGCTTTTCTTTGAGCGATTTGAAGCTGCTCTTGAAGCTGTTTGAGTTGTTCATCTTTTTGGCGAAGTTTTAGCTCATTTTGCTCATCGCTTACTTTTTGAATTTTCTCTTTTTCTACTTGGAGTCTTTCATTGAGCGAAAGTTCTGCTTTTGCCATAATGGCTGATTCTATTTCTGATTTTTCTCGTTTGAGCTGTTCTATTTGTGCTTTGGCAACATTGAGTTCTTTGACTTGATTTGATTTTTCTTCAAGCTGTTTTTGAAGTAACGCCATAGAATCACTTTGCTCATCGAGGATTTCTTTTCTAAGCGCATCTTGAAGCTTTTGCCTTTCAAGTTTTAGTTGCGTGGCAGTGGCTTTTTTGAGTTCTTCATCAAACTTTTCATTTTGCTCCTTAATCGCTTCTTCTTTTACATGTAAAGCATCAAAGGCTTGTTTATACTCTTTTCTCTTTAACTCAACTTCTGCTTCAAGTTTCTTTTTTTCAGCAATATGCTCATTTTTATATTTGTTTTCAAGCTCATGAGACAAGACTTCATTAACATCTATTTCAGTTCCACAATTTGGGCATTTTATAGTTGTTTGATTAGACATTTGAACTTCCCTCGCTTTCTTCATTCAACCATTTTAATAACTCTATTACTTGTTCATCTGTGACGATACTATCTATATCTCCTTCATCAAGTCTTCTTTTAAAAGACGCCCATTCGTGTTCTGTTTTAGCTGATAAGTTTAAATGTTTTTCAATTGCACCTTTTGTCCAAAGCCAAATATTTTTACTTTTTAATTTTGTATGTAAATTTAATATATTGTTTTGTATATCTGTTTGTACAGCCAACCATTCATAAGCTTCGAAAGCTTTTAATGTGCCATTCTTAGGTAAGCCATCTTCAGAAGTTGATATATCACTATTTTCCATAAATTTATTTTTACAAATTAAAAAATCAGAATCATTAATCCCATCAACAAGCAAACCATTTTTACTTGCTTCTTTAAAAGCAAAATCTAAATCAACAATTGCCTTACATGGAAGATTCATTCTATTTAGTACATGCATTGATTTCAAAATACTTCCAGAGCCTCCAAGTTCGGTGAATGCGATTTTAGATTGTCCTAAGGTCTTGTTGTGAAATTTAGTAAATAAATAAGGGAGTAGTCTTTTTTCTGTTTTGCCTTCCGTCAAAAGAACTTTTTCAGAAAACAATATTTGATTTGAATATTCAAGTGAGAATAATAATTCAAATTGACTGGTCGCTTCTCTTTCAGCTTCTTGAACTGCATTAATTAGCCGTTCTCTTGCATGTGTTCCATTTTCATTTTTTCGTATAAGTAATGTATATTTAATATCTTCTGATGGAATCATTTGTGGAGAATGCGTTGTAAAAACGACCTGATAACCATTCTTTGATAAAATTTTTAGACCAGAGCGGACTTGCTCAATTGCTTGTGGATGCAAATAAAGTTCTGGTTCATCAATTAATAGTAATGTATTTGCCACTGTTTCTTCTGCACCTCTTTTCATATCTGCAAGATGCTGAATCAAAGTCATTTGTATTGATCGTTGAGTACCGTGTCCATATGAAGTTAATTCTCGACCAATACCATCGTTCTCATAAACTTTGAGTGTTCCACCCTTGAATACTTCTTTAATAACTGGTGTCGGAACATGTAACTTGATTGATATGCCAGGAAAATATTCTTGTAATTTAGTTGTAGCCTCTGTATCAAAATTAGTCAATTCCGTAGCTCTATCATTACCATCGGCTTCAAATTTATTTTTTAAACTCTTTAATGCTTCCGTAATAGCTGTTGTATGATTAGTTTCAATAGGAGCCATAATTTCAGCTATTAATTTACCTATTGTTGTAGTATTTTTTGATTTACTTGCATCTTCTGCTGCATTTTCCATAGCACCAATTTCAATTGGTTCTGGAAATAAACTTTTCAAAGCCGCATCTAATCCATTTGGATTAGCAACCCATTCAGTTTCATTTATCTTTTTTACTTCTAAATTAATATTTCTTACTGCGATAGATGGAGTTTGCTGAACTCTTTTAATATCCAATTGTTCATCAATTATATAGGGCATAATACTATTTCTTTGAGCTTGGGGTAGTTGATTTAAGAGTTCTTCATTGATACCTTCAATTCTACCACTTACTTCTACTGCTTCATTTATATTATTGAAGTATGAATCATCAAGACTACTTTTATTTAATAGCCATTTTATAGCTTCTAAAATATTTGATTTTCCCGCATTGTTATACCCAACCAGAGGAGTATAGCTTGTAAGTAAAAATGTAAAATCTTTAACTGACTTAAAATTTTTGATTGTTATAGATGATAAAATATGCATCTCACACACTCACAACTTCGTCAATACCAAATTGTTTCAATATCTGATAAGCATTAGTTTTAACCACAGCGTCTTT
>SAAR01000480.1 GCA_009916335.1 Erysipelotrichia bacterium
CCTGGAATATATTCTAGAACATATGCTTGCAAAGCTTTCTCTTCTATTTTTTCAATAAAAGTAGGAAATTTATCATCATTTAGTTTTTTTAATATTTCTTGTTCGTAAAACAATTTACTTTTGCTTGACTTTAACATATCATTCTTAAGTTGTTTTATTATGCATTTACTTAAGTTATTATTTTCTGCTAAATAAACGATGCCATATCGTCCTTCACCAATTATGCTTAAAATTGTGTAATCTTTTATTTTTTCTCCTGGTTCATAATATTTATCCATACTATCAACGCTTCTTCTTTATCTTTATAAAAACTACCTACTGTAACTGTAGGAGCCACTAGATCTGCTTGATGCACTGGAGCGACTGGCCCTTCTGTAGTAAACGTGGCCTTTACTGGATTCGGCTTTTTGATTTTTCATAATAACCCTCCTTACATTCATTATTTAGGTTAAATACAATTAACTTAAAAACTTCTACATTGCATTTGCGATTTTGATTAGCTATACTTTATTCTATGTTTTGCTTGTACATTTTGTTACTATAATTGGAAAAGTGGACTAAGTGTGTACTTACTATCAAAAGATTAGTTTGTTGTAAGAATGACGAATAAAAACCGATGAATATGTTTCCGTCTACCGATGGTACCGAAATTTCCGTTGACCAGTTCCCTTCAACAGCCAAGGGTATAAAACATCAATCTTATCCTCTCGAGCCACGTTGAGACGATAGCGTTAATGTCTAGGGTGGATAAGTAAGAGGGCCGAAAAGGCTTGAAATATGGGCTTTACGAGGTTTTGACTAAAATTATTAAGGGGCATGAATCCTCGAAATTCCTTGAAAAATCGCCTGTTGGAAACTGGTCAATCTGTCAGGTTGAGTGGACAGATTAGCTTTAGGTAGGTTGAGGAGATAGCATTGTTTTTGACATAAAAAGAGGGAAAAAAGATTATAGAATGCTAAGACTTAGTCTAATTTTGACTAATCTTAGCATTTTTCAATATTCGTGGAAAAATTTTGAAAAAAGGTGTATAATTATAAAAGTTATCTTGGCCAATACTAGATGGAATTTTTTTGAAAAAATTCAGAACAGCAAAGTAATTACTGGTTAATGTGGGGGTAGAGGGTGCTAAGATAAGTCTGTTTGGCTATGGAATATTACACCAAGAAGAATATCTTTTCTTTCCAGTCAAGGCAGAGTCTAAGGCACTGTTAAAAAGGGGAAAACCTGACTTATCCCATAAGAAAAAAACCGGAAGACCCAAGAAGAGTACGGAAAATGGGACATGCTGAAGGCTAAAATAAAGACAAAACATAAAAATGGAGGTTTTTCATAATGGCAACAGGTACAACTAATGTAGGTTTTGAGGAGCAGTTATGGCAGGCTGCTGATAAGTTGCGTTCAAATATGGATGCAGCTGAATATAAGCATGTAGTTTTAGGGCTGATTTTTCTAAAGTACGTGTCCGACTCATTTAAAGAAAAATATGAACAGCTACAAGCCGAAGGTTACGGTGATGAAGAAGACCGTGATGAATACCTTGCGGATAATATTTTCTGGGTACCTAAGGATGCACGATGGGAAAATATAAAAGCTCATGCTACAAGTACTGATGTCGGTGAAATAATCGACAAAGCTATGGAATCGATTGAAAAAGAGAATGATTCACTGAAAGGCATTCTAACAAAGAATTACTCTCGCCGAGAGTTGAACAAGACTCGACTTGGCGAATTAGTGACTTTGTTTACAAATATTGATGTGGGAACAAGTGCAGCACAGGAAAGAGATGTACTGGGTAGAGTATATGAATATTTCTTAGGAAAGTTTGCGTCCGCAGAGGGTAAGCTGGGTGGAGAATTCTACACGCCATCATGTATTGTGCGTACGCTGGTAGATATGATAGAACCTTTTGAGGGACAGATTTTTGACCCGGCTTGTGGCTCTGGTGGTATGTTTTGCCAGTCAGCTCGTTTTGTAAAAGAGCATCAGGGTAATATAAGAGATATTTCGATTTTTGGACAGGAGAGCAATCCTACTACATGGAAGTTGGCAAAGATGAATCTTGCTCTTAGAGGACTAGAAGCTAACCTTGGAAAGCATAATGCAGACTCATTCCATGATGATCAACATAAAACTTTAAAAGCAAATTATATCTTAGCAAATCCACCTTTTAATATATCAGACTGGGGCGGTGAAAGATTACAGGATGATGTCAGATGGTCTTATGGAATTCCACCAGTTGGGAATGCAAACTATGCATGGTTGCAGCATATGCTTCATCACTTGAATCCGGTTGGTGGTGTTGCTGGAACGGTATTGGCTAATGGCTCATTAAGTTCTAACACATCCAATGAAGGTGAAATTAGAAAGAATATGATTAATGGTGATGTTGTAGAATGTATTGTTTCTATGCCTGGCCAGCTTTTTTATTCCACAGGTATCCCAGTTTCT
>SAAR01000481.1 GCA_009916335.1 Erysipelotrichia bacterium
ATCAAATTCTTCTTCTTGAATACGTTTATTATCACCAAATAATGAGAACTGAATTAAATCATCTGCATTATTTTTTTGCGTTGATACAATTTCATCAAGTGAAATATTATCTTCATCGTATTTACTTTCTACTTCACTAACCACTGTTTCATTTACCTTCGATTCCAAGTTACTCTCTACTTTATCATGGGTAGTCTTTGTCCTCGTCTGTTGAATCGGTTTTTGTGAATGTTTCTGCCCATAAAAAGGTGAAATCACTGAATTAAACGTTTCCTTTTTTTGATTCGTATGAATCGAAGTAAGCGTTGGTGCATTTTCTTTCGTTTGTAATGCATCTTCTCCCTTTACGCCAAAATAAGGTGAAATTACAGGTGGCATTTCATATTCTTCTTTTCTTGTTAATGTTAAACGACTTTTATTCGTAGCTGCCTTTGTTTCTTTTACTTCTTTTTTTATTTCCACAACAGGATCATCTACAGTAATATTGATGTTCATTTTTGTTTCCGTAGGTTTAACATAAGATTGTCTGTTTTCAAATTCAGAACTTTCTCTTCTCTTAGGTTCCTCTTTACGTTTCATTTCTTCATAAACAACTTCATCAATATAATTTTCTTTATCTTCAATATCCAGTTCTTCAAAGTCCTCTTTAAATAACCAGTCTTGTAATTTCTTAAACATGAAATTCACCCTTTCTTATTCATCAAAATTAGTAATCCAGTTTACTGCTTACCATTATACTCTTTTCTACAAAAAAGCAAATAGCATTTTTAAAACAATTAAATCGTAGCTAAAAATTCATCAATTTCTTTTTCTGTTTTTCTAAGTTTAGACACAAAACGATTCACTTCTTTTCCATTTTTCACACCAACAAAAGATGGAATACCCATGACATCTAATTTTTTACTTAATAACGGATATTTTTGTGCATCGATATACACAAAAGTCAAATCCTTGTATTTTTCAATTAATTTAGGCATAAATGGCTTAATAAACATACAGTCAGGGCACCAATCTGCACTGAAAGTGAAAACAACTGGTGTTTCACTGTTGTAATATTCTTCAAATTGTTCTAACGAATTTAATTCTTTCATCATATTTTTCATAAGTTCTCCTTTTTTATTCGTTTCCTCTAATTAAATCTTCTAAGTAACCTTGAGATGGTAAATTTTGATAAACGAAATCATTATTCTCTTTAAATTTTTCTTCCATTGCTTTTAAATCATGCTTTAAGGAATACATATCTAAAATTTCTTCTTTCTCATAACGGATTGACTTCATAATCACCATCATTGCATGAACGATATTATCAACTTCCTCTGCAGGAACAACACTACTAAATGAAACGATGGTTCCATCTAAATGAATATAGTAATCATCATTAACACGTTTCAGTTTTAATTGTAAATACAAGGCATCATGCATCGCACTTTTATAATATCCACGATAAGTTACGATCCCATTTTTTGTTTTTTTAATAATGCGTTCATCAACATCACTACGTTTGCTTTCCTTGCTTGGTTTTTTTTCAATAGATGCAATCTCTTTTTCTTTTGGCACAAGTAATTGATCTTTTGCTAATGTTTGCAAACTTTCTTCTGTATACTGTTTAAACACAACATCTTTCGTTTCATTTTCTTCACTTAAATCACTATAATATTCATTGATAATCAAATTACTAGTATTAAAATTCATAACTATGCGATACCCACCTTTATTGATGATTGCTCCTGTTTCACTCGTTTCTTCTAAGTGCATATCATTTGCTAGAAAATAACGATAAAACTGTTTACTGCGATTTGCTAAAGGAATACGCATACTGCGATTAGATAAGATTTCATTTACCTGCTTATCAACTTCCCTTTTACTTAGTGGTGTACATGCACTTAGCAATAAGAAGATACATAATAAATAACTTTTTTTCACCTTATCCACTCCTCGCTCATCTACTTTCTTTTCCAAATAGCTCGATAAATTGGATTCCCTAGCTCCATAAACTTGCGTTCATATTCGCTAATGACATCTTCATCATGCTCAACACGTCTAAAATCAACACTAAAGTCTGCTAAATAGTAGCCGTTTTCTTGAAATTCAAGAACAGAATATTCAAACAAGGAAGCATTATCTGTTTTCATGATAATTTCCCCATCAGCTTTTAAAATGGTATCATATTTCTTTAGAAAAGAAGGATGGGATAATCGTCTTTTTTTAGTTCTGTTTTTAGGCCATGGATCAGAGAAATTCAAATGAATCACATCTACTTCATGTGGGGCAAACCACTCATCAATCGCTTGGGCATCACCATAAATAAAACAACGATTTTCGCTTTCTTCCCCGCTTTTTCTAACAGCCAATGCCGCTACACTTTCATTTTTTTCAATACCTACCCATAATGTGTCTGGATATAAATCAGACATTCCTATCCAGTAATCGCCTTTTCCTGTGCCAAT
>SAAR01000482.1 GCA_009916335.1 Erysipelotrichia bacterium
CTCCTACTTCAATCAGTGGAAACTCTGCATGACGCCAAATCTTTGTAATATCGAATGGATTTTCATAGTGGTTTTTTGCCTGTTCTTCACTCATAATTTGTACATACATTTTCCATTTTGGATAATTACCACTTTCAATCGCTTCGTATAAATCTTTTCCATGATATTCACGATCCATACCATTGATCTTCATAGCTTCTTCATTTGATAAATTTTTAATTCCTTGTTGTGTTTTAAAATGGAATTTACACCAAACACGCTCATTCTTTTCATTGTAGAATGAGAATGTATGTTCCCCGAAGAAATGCATATTTCTAAAAGAGGCTGGGATTCCTCGATCACTCATAACAACTGTGATCTGATGGAAACATTCTGGCAACAATGTCCAAAAATCCCAATTATTTTGTGCACTTCTTCTTCCTGTTCTTGGATCACGCTTAACTGCACGATTTAAATCACTAAAGTTGTGCACATCACGAATGAAGAATGTTGGTGTATTGTTTCCTACTAAATCCCAATTTCCTTCTTCTGTATAAAATTTAACGGCTACGCCACGAATATCTCGCTCACAATGCGCCGCTCCACGCTCTCCTGCAACCGTTGAAAAACGTACGAATACTTCTGTTTCACTGTTTGGTTGCAATACCTTCGCTTTTGTATATTTTGAAATATCGTGTGTTACTTTAAATTTACCATAGGCACCCCAACCTTTCGCATGCATTCTTCTTTCAGGAATCACTTCTCGATTAAAGTGTGCCATTTTCTCCATTAACCACACATCTTGCATCACAACTGGACCACGAGGACCAGCAGTAATCGCATTCTCATTGTCACCTATTGGTGCCCCAACTTCATTTGTCAAATTCAATTTCTTTTCCATGTTTTCTCCTTTAACCATTTCTGGTTTTAAGCTATATTTTAAATGCTGCCACTAGCATTAATAAAACCCAAACATAACAAAGTGTTTTTGGAAGCATCAGCATACCTATTTTAGAATACTTGTTTGCCCAAATTGTTACAGGTAAATAAAACGCAAAGCTTAATATAATGGCCAACCACAACATAGATAAATGCTCCACTTCCATGCGATGTTGATATAAAATAAACACCATCAATGCACCTAACATAAAGAACGGAATATTTCTAATCACACTATAAGAAATCGGTGGATAGCGTAGAGTCCATTGATTTTGTGGTAATAAACATAAGATGATTCTAACGACTACTAAAATATAAATGAGCTGATCAACGACATTGTTCTCTATAATAGGATAAGCCCTTCTCAATAAGAGATAGAGCAGTAGATAGAAAATACTCATCGTGATCGAAGTAATCTGTTTTCCTCTTCCTAAATACTTTCGATAACGCTGTTCATCTTTACTTTTAATTACCATAATTCTAGGTATTAAATGAAAGGCATCACCTAACCCTAGTATCAAAGCGATGATTGCGACATAATGTGCATTTGTAGAAGATTGTATAGCCATCATTACTGCAATATATGCCACAATGATTAAATAGGTTATATCAAATACGATTTCTATTTTCCCAAACACTCGTTTCATAATTTCCTTTTCCTTTTCCTTATTGATTACCTGTAACCATTTACTATAATAATGCTTCTTATTAGTAATGAGTCTTATTACTATACACATATAATACACTATGAAAAATCATTTGTAAATAAATATGAATAACTTTTTCTCATGAATCATACCTCTTCTTAAATTAGTGAGCAGAAAATAGAAAGAAAGAGTAGGAGTACCCCCTTAGTTAATTGATGTCCCCCTACCCTTTATACTATTTCTGCGTTTTTTTATTAACGCTCTATTCGTTTTTCATCGTCTACTCTAACCCAATTTTTATGCAATATGCATTAATACATATATCTTCGCTTATTTCAACCATATCTTCCATGATAACCTTCCTAATGAAGAAAGTGATTATCATTCAAAAAGTGAAAATAACAAGATTTTATTTATAAACTTTTTGGTTTGTATAATTCCCTCTTCTCTTATTTAAAAGGCATCTAAACTTACAACATCCCTAATCCAGTTACCTTTTTTTAGGTATTATCCTGTTAACTTGAATAAATTCCTCCTGTGTGTTCCATCGACTTCACGTTTCCAAATGGACCAATTTCTAATTCGTAGTATCCTTGATCTGATACAACTTCAAAAGTCCATTCTTCAAGAAATAAAAATTCTCGATCGACTTCTTCACTAACAATTCTCGCATTATTGCCTGCTCGAGAAATGGCAATTTCTCTAGCCTTCGTATAATCTACCTTAAGCACTAATAATGCTATCAATGCAACACAAAATACAGCGATAATCCCAATAAAAGCCCATTTAAATTTTTTGTGGTGAACTTTTAATGTACTCTTCATCGTTGTTTGCTCTTCTTCATTTATTTTTTCTTCTTGATTGCTCATCTTTGTTA
>SAAR01000483.1 GCA_009916335.1 Erysipelotrichia bacterium
TTTTTTGAGCCAAGGCGGTCAATGCGTCCAAATCTTTGAATAATTCTAACAGGGTTCCAGTGAATATCATAATTGACAAGGTAGTCACAATCTTGAAGATTTTGTCCTTCACTGATACAATCGGTTGCTATCAAAATATCTATCTCTTGGTGCTCTTTAATAGAGGTTTTATCGCGTTCTTTTGAAAGGGGTGAGAAGTTGGTGAGGATGGAACTTAGGTCTTGATTTTTGGTGGTTAATGTTGTTTTATTGCTTCCACTTCCAGTCACTATGGCACTATGGATACCAAGCTCTTCTTTTGCCCATGAAGCGATGTTGTTATAAAGGTATTCTGCGGTATCAGCAAAGGCGGTAAAGACAATGACTTTTTTGTTATTAGTGTTGAGAGGATTTTCCATTTTATGCTTGATGGCAAGTTTAAGCGTTTGAAGTTTTTCATCTCGCGAAGCATCTATCTCATGAGCGATGCTTAGTAGCTCTCTTAATTTGTAGATGTCATTTTCCAAATCTTGCTTCCATTTGATTTGGTCAATGTCCCCAATAAGGACTTTGACTTTGTTGCCAATGAGTTGTGAAGCATACTCTTCCGATTCTATATCAACATCCATAATGCTCATATCTTCCACAAAGCTTTCACTTTGTTTTTCAAGAAGCGCTATAAGGTTTTCATTGCGATCAAGTAGCTTTTTAACCGTCAAAGCAAAAGAATTAATGGAGCTTTCCATACGTTTTAAGAGATTGACACGCATGAGGTGAATCAAACTTTGTTCACGATCCACTTGCTTAAAGACACCACTGCCTACTTGAATATCATACTTTTTATCATACTCTTCTCGTCTATCTGGTAGCACATATTTTAAAGGAGAGTAGGCACATAAAGTTAATTTTCGGATGGTTTTATTGATTTCGATAAGAGGTGGGAAATTATTTTGGACATCTATGTCAGATTTGATATTGATAGGTTTGTTGCGTTCTGGAAACTTGCCAATAGCGGTAATGTCATAATATTTTTCAATATGCTTACGAGAACGAGCAATAGTGACTAAATCAAGTAATTTGAAATAATCAAAATTCAAAAGGTTCATCAATTTATCAGTGGTTCTGTTTTCTTCATCAAGTTTAAGCCACACATTGAACTTCGATTGTGCTCTTCTTAGGGTATTTTCTACGCTATTAATGCCATTTTCCGTAAATGCTGCATCATTGCCCTCAGTAATAAATGCCAATTGATTTTTTAAGTCATTTAGACGGTTATTGACAGGCGTCGCAGAGAGCATTAAGACTTTTGTTTTAACACCTTTTTGTAAAACATCTTCTAAGAGCTTGGCATAACGTGACTTGCTTGTTCGTTTGTTGGTGCTGGTGTTTCTAAAATTGTGCGATTCATCAATGACAATTAAATCATAATTTGCCCAGTTGATCGTAGCAAGGTTTATCTCTCCACTCATGCCTTGTTCGCGGGTTAAGTCTGTGTGATTGAGAACATCGTAATTAAATCTATCGGCAGAGAGAATATTTCGTGTGTCATTGATGGTGTAGAGTGTCCAGTTATCACGTAGTTTTTTAGGGCATAGCACTAAAACTCTATCGTTTCTAAGTTCATAGTATTTGATAACGGCAAGCGCTTCGAAAGTTTTACCAAGTCCAACACTATCAGCGATAATACATCCATTGTATTTTTCAAGTTTATCAATAGCCCCTAAAACGCCATCCCTTTGGAAGTGGTAAAGCTTATTCCATACGAGGGTATTTTTAAAACCTGTTTTGGTACGGATAATTTTCTCTTCATCTAATTCACCAATAAAATCTTTGAAGATGTGATAAAGTGTAAAGAAATAAACAAATTCTGGGGATTTATTGGCGTAAATATCTTCAAGTTTTGCCAAGACTTCTTTTTTAATATCAGTCACTAAGGCATCGTTTTTCCATACTTCATTGAAAGTGGCTAAAAAATCATTGGTGGCAGAAGTATCCGTAAGCAATGTGTTCATATGAAAAGCATTTGAGTAGGTGTAGCCAAGTCCTGTTGTAGAAAAATTTGAACTTCCTTGAATAGCAATATCCTCAGTTACATTGTGAGCATGAAACATATTGAAAGGTAAAATACCAGCCATTTTTACCTCTTTGGCTTTGACTTTTTCTTGAAACCAAGTGGCACACTCTTTGGCAATTTTGACATGTTGAAGGTTATTTTTGTATCTGCTCTCTTCTTGTTCACCTGATAGATTTGAAGATGCAAGACTTTGAGGAGCGCTAAAAGGCGCACTAAAAAGAAGTTTGACTTCATCAACTTTGGAAAGCTCTTTTTTTAAAGCCTCATAAGCATAAATCGTAAAATACGATGAAACAATAGAAAGAGAACAATTTTTTTCAATATGCTCTTTGAGAATATCTCCAACTTTACCATTTTTTTTGTTGTCAATTAACATTTTTAGCTCT
>SAAR01000077.1 GCA_009916335.1 Erysipelotrichia bacterium
TAATTATATTTGATATTCACTCAGAATATAAGTCTGCATTCCCTAATGCTAATTATATTGATATAGATAATTTAATTTTGCCATACTGGTTGCTAAACAGTGATGAATTGCAAGAATTATTTATTGATACAGAAGCAAATGATCATAATCAAAGAAATGTATTTAAAGAAGCAGTAGTTAATAGTAAAAAATTCCATTTTGATGGAAACGAAATTCAAAAAAATAAAATTCATTTTGACTCACCATTATTTTTTGAAATCGATGAAATTTTAAACGATGTAAAAGAAAAAAATGAGGAAATGGTGCCAGGTGCTAGAGACATGAAAGCAGGTCCATTGAATGGTAAATTAACAAACTTTGTTAGTAGATTAGAAAATAAAATTAATGATAAAAGATTAGACTTTTTATTGGGGGAAAAATCCAAAAATATAACTTTTAACGAAACATTAAAAAATTTGATTGGATATAACAATGACAATTCTAATATTACAATAATTGATTTAAGTGGAGTTCCTTTTGATGTATTGAATATCACAGTTTCGCTTATTTCAAGAATATTATTTGAATATGGATATTATTATAAAAAAATACGATTTTCTCAAAATCCTACTGAAACCATAAATAATGATGTACCCTTACTACTCGTTTATGAGGAAGCTCACAAATATGCACCAAATAGTGATTTGTCAAAATATAAAGCTTCAAAACAGTCAATAGAAAGAATTGCTAAAGAGGGACGTAAGTATGGCATAACACTACTACTTGCAAGTCAAAGGCCTTCTGAAATTTCTGAAACAATTTTTTCACAATGTAATAATTTTATTGCAATGAGATTAACAAATCCCAATGATCAAAACTATGTAAAAAGATTGTTACCAGATACTTTTGGAGAACTTATAAATAAAATGCCTTCTCTTAAGGTGGGAGAAGCATTACTTATTGGCGATGCTGCCATTATTCCATCGATTGTACAAATTGATGAATGTGAAGATAAACCATCATCAAATGACATCCCATATTATGACTTATGGAAAGAAGAATGGAAGCAACTAAGCATAGAAGCAATAATAGCTGAATGGATAAAATAAATTTAAAGTGTATTGAAAAAATCATAATATTTGCTATAATTTAATTATCAGTTGATTTAATCAACCTTGGGAGTATAATTTTTCGCAAACGTGTATAGTTATCGCTCCATTAAATAGTTAAAGTCCTCTAAACAAAATGTTTAAAGGACTTTTTTATAGTATCATCATAATTACTCATTTAATTCAAAGTTTTTCTTTTCTTCTTCAACAGCACTAATCAACTCTTGGTCTGTTGGCATATGCAATTTATATTTTGATGAAAATATTGTTTTATTATTTTCTGGAAGAGTATATTTTACAACTGTTTCATTTTTATTTGTCGATAACAATATCCCTACTGTTGAATTTTCATCTTCTTGTTTAATCTCTCTATCATAATAATTTACATACATTTGCATTTGACCAATATCTTGATGAGTTACTTTTCCTATTTTTAAATCAATTATAACAAAGCACTTCAAAAGCCTATTATAGAAAACTAGGTCAGGATAAAAGTGATCTTCTTCTAGTGTTAATCTGACTTGGTTTCCTACATAAGTAAAACCTTTCCCAAGTTCTAGTAAAAAATCTTTTAGATGTTCTATGATATTTTTTTCTAAATCACTTTCTAAATAATTTGTATTTTCTTTTATATCTAAAAACTCTAATACAAATGGATCTTTTACTAAATCTTTTCCTACTTTTAACATTTGCCCTTTTTCTGCTAATTCCAATACTTTCTCTTTATCAGCAGAGAGTGTTAATCTTTCATACAATAAGGAATCTCTTTGCCTTTGAAGTTCTCTAACACTCCATCTAGCATTTATACATTCATTTAGATAAAAATTTCTTTTAGATTCTTCCTCAATTTTAATTAATTCTAAATAATGTGACCAACTCAATTTGGCAGACACTGTCTTCCAAATTGGATACACTAGATAAAATTTTCTCATGGTTCGCAAATTCCTCGAAGAAAAACCTTTACCAAATTCATCAGTTAATTTTGAGATAATTTATCAAGTACAGCATCGCCATAACTTGCTCTTTCGTCCCCTTGTTGTATTTCCATAATTGCCTTTCCTATATTCCAGTATAAATTAAGCATTTCAACATTTACAACACTATATACTTTGTTTCTACTATTAATAACTAATTCTTTTATATCATCAAATATATGGTTTATTTCATTATCATTATTTATTAATCCATTATTCATTTTTTTGCCTCCTATCTTTAATCATAAGATTTCTTATGCCTAAATTACTAAGAAAACCAAAAATAATTTTTTAATATCTAAAACAATCAAAGCTTATTGCATTATTATATACATAGACTTCTAAATAGACATAAAAGGATATAAACTCATCTATATTTCAATAAGACTTTCACTACCAATTTCTCTAATGAGTGAATTAGCAATCGTATAAGGCTCTATCAAAATCCATTTGTTTTTTAAATACCTATACTACTTACATCTTTTAAAATCTTCTTGAATTGCACCAAATGTAATTCCCTAAAAAATACTCCTTTATGTATTGTAATTTCATCATTGCTTAATATCAAAATTCTATCTTTTTAATCGGGTGTCTTACTACTGTCTTTAATTTACTTACATTACACTTTCTTGGATCACTTAAATATATTTCATGATGGAATCTTGTATCATTAATATCTAATTCATATCCATTCGCTTTCGCATATTCGTGCATCATTTCAACCGTTGCAGGTTCTTCATCATAAGAACCTATATGCATACATTGCACACAAACGCCTTCCTCATACGTTAAAAATTCAACCTTTGAAAAAGCTAATTTTTTCTTCTTTGTTGCTTCTTCAATCGCCCATTCAAAATCTTCTTTTGTAACAAAATCAGGCACTCTTATGATAGAGATAAAGTGCAGGTCATCTTTTCTGTTATAATCCATACCTTGTGTATTTTCTTGCCACCAAAAAGCTTCTAATGGCGGTACTACATATTCAAAGAAACCCTCTATTTTATGCATCCCTTTATAACTCATTTTGATCGTATAAGCAATTCCATATAATAAACCTATGCTATTTTGATACTCTCCATTTTCTTCATTAGGATTGCCTTTCCCTCTTAGTGCAATATAATTCATACTCGGAATTTCAACAATATTAGGTTTATTTTTTGGCATATAAAATTCCTTGTATTCTTTTTTATAATCAAACGCCATTTTGCGATCTCCTTCATTTATTATCTTTATGTTTTGTGTATAAAAAAGCGATCATGACTATTATCCTTGTACTCGATTCATCTGTGCATCTAAAATATAAATATCTCCTTTTAGCACTTCTCCACCTTTAATTTGTGAACTAGATGTATTCTCATCAATAATTTTTTTTACTTCCTCTATCTTATCTTCGCAAACGCCCAACAATAAGATTGATTTACCAAACTGAAGAAACTCCCCAGTAGAAGCGATCAGGGTAGGAGAATATCCAGCTTCAATCAGTTTCTTGTTCACTCTTTCTTTATCTTCATCACATATCATAATTAAAATAAGCTTCATGTTTCCACCTCTTAATAATAATAGCATTATCTTAGTTTAAAAGATATATGTAGTAAAGAAAATTCATCAAACATTCATACGCCATTATAATACCAGTGATGATAACGCACAAAAGCCGTTTCTCAATACAAGAAAACGGCTTCTCTTTTATGCTTCAATAGATTGAATAATCGCTTTAATGTGTTGTTCACATTCCTGTAAATAATGCATTTCATCAGCGGATAAAGGAATTTCTAAAATCCTTTCAATTCCCTCTTTCGATACAATACTAGGTAAACTCATGGCGACATCATGTAAGCCATACTCTTTATCAATGACACTAGCAATTGGCAATACACTGCGTTCATTAAGAATAATACATTTTAAAAGTCTTGCACATGCTGCCGCAATCCCTGCACTTGTATAGCCTTTTAAACGTACCATATCTAAACCTACATTACGCATACCATAATATAATTGCTCTTTATCTAATGTTGTATCAAATACCGTTTCTAATTGATCAAAAGGAATTCCTGATACATTAATCTTACTCCAAGTAATAAATGCACTTTCGCCATGTTCTCCTAATACATAACCATGTACATTTTTACTATCTACACCACATTGCTTACCAATCATTTGACGTAGTCTAGCTGTATCTAACAATGTCCCTGTCCCCATTAATTTATGTTTAGGATAGTTGAATTTAGATTGTGCATAGTAAACTAAAATATCTAATGGATTAGAAACAATGATTATGATAGCTTCTTTTGTATACTTAACGATTTCACTCATCACACTATCCATTACAGCAATATTTTTATGCAACAACAACATTCGACTAGATGCATTTTCTTTCGTAATACTAGGACCTGCTGTCATAATAATAACCTGTGCATCTGCACAATCTTCATAACTACCAACATGGATATTGACATTACTACTATATGCAAATGCTGTTGTATGAGATGCATCTAATACTTCTCCTTTTACTTTATCTTGATTCATATCAATCATAGCAATTTCACTAACTACATTTTCGCTAAGGATTGCTGATAAGACAGAACTTCCAACCATTCCTGCACCAATAATAACAACTTTACCTTCTTTTATATTTACCATCTATTCTTACCTCATCTTTTTCTATCACTATGATACCATAAAATAATGGATAGATATTAAATAATCTACCCATTATTTCATTATTTAATCAAGGTAACACGATCCATGTTTACATCTCTTGTCTTTGCTTTCTCTTTAGGATAACCAACAGCCAAACTTCCTGTAATGATTTGTCCTTCTAATCCTAATTTTGCTAATCGTTCATCGCCATAATGATCCTTTAACTGATTGATCCAACAAGCACC
The DNA here is from genome assembly GCA_009916335.1 of Erysipelotrichia bacterium. The sequence goes on from SAAR01000077.1 coordinate 4,948, forward strand.
TAAATTAAGAGCATTCGCCGCAATATACATATTTTCCATTGCAGCACTTCCATCACTTAATACATACTTATATTCTTTATCTGCATGTACAACAATTAAAGTAGGTGCCCCATAAATAAAATCTCTACCTACCATTTGTTTTAATTGTTCTAAGACTGCTTTATCTTGAATGATTGTAAAATGTATTCCTTGTTGATTCATACCACTTGGTGCTAATAAGCCACAAGTAATCAATTCTTGCAAATCTTCATCACCTATTTGTCTTTCTTCATAACTTCGACAACTTCTTCTTTGTTTGATTCCTTCAATAATCTGATTCATTCTTTCGCCTCCAATATTTGTTTAATTTCACCCATATAAATATAATGATAATCCTTTAATGGATAATGTGTCTTATCATCTTCTGTTAAAAGAATACCCTTTGGATCAAGTTTACCACAATATATCTTTTGACATTCAAAGACAAGATTTGCCTCCTTTAAGTACGCATAATCGCCATCATCAACTTTACTTAGTCCTGTAACTTGTTCTTTATTTACATTTCTTCCTGATTGTGTGCCATATACATTTAGTGCTTTCTTATACGTTTCATCAAAAAAAGAAATAGTAAAAGTATCGCTTTCCTCAAGCAATTCTCTTGTGTAACGCTGTGGACGAACATAAATCGTTACTACATTCTTATTCCAAATGACACCAAGACCTCCCCAACTAGCCGTCATAGCATTAAAAACGCCCTTATTTTTCACACCGATTAAACACCATTCTTTGCCTATTTTGATAAATGGATTCAACGTTAAATCTTCAATATTAAGTTTTTGCATCGTATTGCCTCCTACTTTTATTATAGCAACCTTGTCAATCCTAATGAATAAAAAGATACCCTATGTGCAGGAACACATAAGATACCTTGTTTTATTATTTACTTGTACTACCAAAACCACCGTTGCGAATATCTTCTACATCATCATCTGTCGTAATTCCATATTCCACAAAAATACCTTGCATAAAGCCATCATTTGCTTTTAATGAAACACTTTTATCTTCATTGCTATCATTTGTAATCTTCGCAAAAATATGTCCTTCATTATCTGAATAGAAATAATCGCTGTCGATGATACCAACCGTATTGTTTAATTGTAAACGGAATTTAAAACCTAAACCACTTCTTGGATAAAGCTTTAAAACCCAATCTTCATTCATTTCCACACGAATCCCCGTAGGAATTTTAACACTTTGATGAGGTGCTAACACGATTTCTTTTGGTGTATAGAAATCATATCCTGCACTTCCTTTTGTCGCTCTTCTAGGTAGTTTAATCGCATCATAAATTGCTTTACAAGCGACTTCATCAATACTACCAAAACTATCCTGATACCCATCATAAAACTGTTCAAAACTTACTTTATGAAATTTTGCGATTCTTTTCATCATATCTCCTTTAATCATGCAAGACAATTTGCCCTTGCTTTAAACTTGCTTGTACATCAATGACATTTTGATTACTGCTGCCTTTCCAATGTAACTTTTCATCTTTTAATGCCTGAATAAATTCGCCATCAACTAAAACATCAAGATTTTTTATTAACGGCAAACCTTTTATTTCGTCCCATTGATATCCAGTATATAACCAGATTGTTTTCGTTGGAAAACTTTCTTTGATTTCCTCTACAAGCTCACTGACTTCTTGGATATTTTTAGGGTGCAAAGGATCTCCTCCACTTAAAGTAACCCCAGCAATATAGTCCCTCTCCAATAAATCAAATAATTCATTTTTTGCTTTTAAATCAAATTTTAATCCACCTTCAATATCCCATGTAATAGGATTATGACAGTTAGGACAAGCATGCTCACAACCAGAAAGCCATAATACAGCTCGTAAGCCATCGCCATTCAGCATATCATCTTTTGTTATATTATGGTAACGCATTACATACTTTTCCTTTCTTTGATTTCAGCCATTTTCGCATCATTTAAACGAGTATCCCCTTTCACTCTTGAATACGATAAATACCCGTTCATACGATCGATCTTCGTTAAATTACTGCTACCGCATTTTGGACATACGTCCATTTCTAATTCTTCATATCCACAATCATCACAATAACTTAAAGATAAATTCACACCTTCATAAAAGCCCATCTTCATGGCACGTCTAAGCAATGTTTTAAATGCTTCTTTATTGTAGTTGATCGGATATCTTACATATTGAATTTTACCACCATTACACAACTGCCAAAAACGATTTTCTAAGTCTTGTTTTTCAATTGGTGTAATTTCTTCACTTACATGACAGTGGAATGAATTGCTGACATATTCACGATCACTTACATTTTCAATCACACCGTATTTTTTTCTAAACTGTTGAATCTGCAAACCACATAAGTTTTCTGCAGGAGTGCCATAAATCGCATACAAGCGACCATCTTTTTCTTTAAATTCATTTACCTTATCATTAATATATTCTAACGTTTTAAGGGCAAATGCACCATCTTCTACCAATGATTTTTTATTGTATAACTGTTGTAATTCATTAAGTGCAGTGATACCAAAAGATGCTGTGGCTGAATCTAATAAAGGTTTAATTTTATCATTGAGTCCAAGCGTTCCCCCTAGAAAACCACCTTCACAATAAGCAAGTGGATTCACACTCGCCTTCATTTCTCCTAAATAATCATAAGTACGCAAATGCAAGTTGCGAATTAACGCTAAGTAGTAGTCTAACACTTCAAAGAAATCCTTTGATTCTTGTCTTGCTTTTGCTAGAATCATTGGTAAATGCAAACTAATGGCACCAATATTAAAGCGACCAACAAAAACTGGTTTATCCATTGCATTGGCAGGTTTCATACCACCTTCACGATACCAAGGGGATAAGAATGCTCGACAACCCATTGGCGAAACGATTTCACCATATTGTTTGTAAATACTAGGCACATACCCTTCACCACTTAAGCTCAACCAATCAGGATACATTGTTTTAGATGAACAATCTATTCCTTCATTGAACACTTCCTCTAATACACAGCCTTCGCCATGTAGTTTTTCATCATAACAGAATACAATTTTAGGAAATAGCACTGGTTTTTTATGTCCTTTTTTACCTTGTCCATTTTTTCTTACTCTAAGCATCATAATATTCGCCATTTTCGCAAAACGACCTGTTCCTGTTCCCATACTTACGGTAATAAAAGGGTAATCTCCACGCGAACTAGAAACTGAATTAAATTTATATTCCCAACCTTGAAAACCTTGTCTAAAGTCATTTTCAACATCTTCCATTGCTAACGCTTTTGCCTTTTCTTCTGCAATATCAAGTGCTAGATATTTATCTACATATAATTTGTAAGATTTTTCAGCGTATGGTTCTAAAATTAAATCAGCATTAGGGACTGTAAACCCTCCATATTGCTGAGAAGCTGCACTTAATACAATATCCCCAATTACATCAAAAGCAACATCTAATGTTTTTGGTTCATTATACCAAAGGTTTCCCATTTCAAAACCACCACGCAACACATTTTGCACATCAAATAAACAACAGTTCATCGTATCACGTCTTGCACTCATATCGTGGATATAAATATATCCATCTCTAGCTGCTTGTAATTCTTCTGTTGTTAAAAAGAATTTCTTATAAAGTTCTTTATTTAACTCATTGAAGATTAAACTTCTTTTTGTAGATACTAATGCACTATCTGTATTCGAGTTTTCCTTATCGCCAATATACATAATACTTTGTGATTTTTTATACACTTCATCTAACATCTGCACAAAATCAGACTTATAGTTACGGTAATCACGATAGCTTTTTGCTACTTTAGGGTTGGTTTTCTCCAAAGCAGCTTCCACAATATTATGCATTTGTGCAATGCTAATTTCACTTACTCCAAGTGCCTTCACTTCATTTTCAACATCTTTACAGATACGCTCAATTTCTTCATTTTTAAATGAATATAGCGTTCTAAATGCTGACTTATTGATTGCCACTATTACTTTATCAATATTGAATTTTTCTAAAGTATGGTCTTTTTTTATAACTTTAACATCCATATTCTTTCTCCTTTATTCGCTTTCATGCTCATAAAATAACTGTTCTTATTATATAACAAAACAATCAGTGATGAAACCCAAGTAACTGAAAAATTGCTTTATATTTTACATTTTCATTTCATCAAATTTACATTTATAAGTGGTGAAAACATAAAAACAAAAGTGCTTTAATATACTAAAAAAGAGGGACATCAAAGTAGAAATGGAGGAATGCGATGATTAACAAAAAGAAACGGCGTGTATCCTTCATACTGGTTATATTATTGTTATTATCACTGTTATTGCTTATTGCCAATATTTTATATGAATTAATCATCAGTGCTAATCAAGAGAAAAAAATCTTATGGAAAGGGTTGCATACACAAACCTATGAAGATACTTTTGTTGTAAATGATTTCTTTTCTACCACACCTTACAATCATATCTATATTAATAGTGATGATAAACTTCAATTGCATGCTTATGAATTTGTGAATACTGGACATTGTGAGCAATGGGTTATTGTATTGCATGGTTATATGGGCGATGCTACACAAATGGCATACCAAGCACATCACTTTTATGAGCTTGGCTATAATGTATTAGTCCCAGATTTGCGTGGACATGGTTTAAGTGAAGGAGATTATATCGGCATGGGTTGGGTGGATCGTTTTGATTTGCTCGCATGGACGCACTATTTGATTAATGTTGATCCAAATAATAAAATTATCTTCTATGGTATTAGTATGGGGGCAACTACCTTATTAAATGCATGTGGTGAAAAACTTCCTTATAATGTTTCTTTAGCGATTGCAGATTGTGCCTTTACTAGTGTGTGGGATATTTTTACTTACCAGTTAGACGCTAGTTTTCATCTTCCTAGCTTTCCTTTATTAAATATGTTAGAACTGGTAAATAAATATCGCTCTCATTACACCTTTAAGGAAGCTGATACACGCAAACAGTTGACAAAGGCACAAATTCCTATCTTGTTTATCCATAGTAAAACAGATGATTTTGTTCCATTTAAAATGATGGAGGAGTTGTATCAAAGCACTTCTTCTATAAAAGAAAAACTTGTCATAAAAAAAGCATGGCATGGGGCTAGTAGCTTAGTTGAGCCAAAAACATATTGGCGAAAAGTAAATAACTTTATTGCAAAGTATCAAAAACTAGAGCTTAAAGAATAAGCCCTAGTTATATTTATGAGTGTTCACGAATAATATTGCGACTGCAAAAATAAGTAATTAAGAAATAGCCTCCGTAAATCAAAACAATGAACAATGCACTCATCACGATAGATGGTAATAAGCCTGATGTTCCTACTGTTTCTAATAGTTGCATACAGAAGTAAATACCAAAAATAGAATGGATTACTGCGATTGTTATAGGCATTAAGAAGAAGATCCCAATTTGCATAAATAGTGCTTTGTTGATCATTGCATCATCAACCCCTATTTTTCGTAAGATAGTATATCGTTCTTTGTTATCACTACTATCGGATAATTCTTTTAACGCTAAAATAGCAGCACTACTAATTAAGAAGATAATTCCTAAATAAATTCCAACAAATGTACCAATAGCACCTAACCCTACACTTGATGCATACACAGCACTTTTTGTATCAACATAAAAGCCAATTTCATTGGTTACACTAATTAATTTTTGATCTACATTGCTATTCTCTAAAAACCAATCATCAATCTTATCATACGCCTCTTGCGTATTGGCATTAAAGTTTGCAACCATTTCTTTTGCATAAGCATGTTTTATATCCAAAGCATCATCAGGCAATAAAATAATTCCAGCATTTGTATGGCTTGAAGCAATCGCCGTAAAACCATCTTGGCAAGTTTTGTATTTAGGTTTAAAATTTTTACCTTCAATACTGAGAAGTGGATTATTTTTCAAACCTTTATTGCGTAGTTTAATCATTGAATCATAATTACATAAAATGATATATTCATCTTCTGCTAAAGTAAATTGTTTTTTGCCATATAGTTTAGCAATTTTATTATAATCTGAAACACGAAGCAATTTTTCTCTTTGGTGTATTGCTAAAAAAGGATATTCTTCTTTTAAAAATTTAGCCATTTTTGGATTAGTCGCACCTAAACTAGATGCCATTGTAATAGAATCCACTGTATATGCGTTATACTCAACAATATCCTTTAAATTGTTTTTTGCATCAAAACCAATGTATGCAAAGGTATCTATAAGACTGCTTTTTGATAAAGTTATGGCATCTTGTGAATAAGTTGGGTATGTGCCTTCTTCCTCGTTTTCATGTTGGTCAATATTCATTCGCTGTGTAGCATACATATCAACTGGTGTACCATCAACCAATTGTGAACTGATGCTTTCCTTGATGGATAGACCAGAAGATAATACACAAATTGTTAAAAAGAGCATAATACAAATAATAGACATAGAAACAACGGTTGTGTTCACTTTGCTATTTAATTGTCTAACGACAAACATGTTTAAATTTTTGAAATATAAACGCTTGTTTGATTGAATTAATTTCAATAATAGACCTGAGAAAGAGTAGAAGAAAATAAATGTTCCAACACATCCTAATACAATCATGATCCATAATTCATCCATATCAATCTTAATCCCTTGACTTGTAACTCGATAATAAGCATAAGTCAACATCGCTATTGATACTAAACAAAGACTGATGGATATTATTGGCTTCTTCACTTTTATTTTTTCATTACGTTTTGCGGCATTCAATAAATCAATTAATTTACATTTTGAAATAGAGAAAGTGTTAAATAGCATAACGATTAAGTAAATCCCTGCAAAGAAAAGGATTGTTTGCAACATGGCTTCATTAGATAAAGTAAAAACAAACTTATCCATATTAGCTTCAAACATATTTGCAACTAAAATAGACATGAACTGTGAGGCAATAACGCCGACAAATAATCCCACCACTAATGATAATAGACCAATTAACAATGTTTCCATCAAAAGTATTTTAGAAAGCTCTTTTTTATCCATACCTAGTAGCATATAAATACCAAATTCTTTTTTTCTGCGTTTGATTAAAAATTGGCTGGCATAAATAATCAAGAAGCCTAAAACAAAACAGACGAAGATAGAGGTGCTACTTAACATTTGATTTAACAAATCAATAATAGATCTTTGTATAGAATTAATATCTATCATTGCTGCACTTGAATCAATGGCATTAAATACATAAAAGACAGCAACACCTAAGACTAGAGTAAAGAAATAGATAGCATAATCTTTTAAACTCTTTCTAATGTTTTTAACTGATAATTTAAATAACATCGTTCAATTCACCTCCAAGAAGTGTTACGACATCAATAATTTTATTGAAGAACGCTTTGCGTGAATCGTTACCTCTACGAAGTTCATTAAATATTTTTCCATCTTTAATGAAGATGACTCGATTTGCATAACTAGCAGAAAATGCATCATGAGTTACCATTAAGATTGTGGCACTTAATTGTGCGTTTAAATATTCAAAATTTTCTAACAGCATGCGTGCTGATTTAGAATCTAATGCACCTGTGGGTTCATCAGCTAATACTAGTTTAGGATTTGTAATAATCGCTCTTGCAC
>SAAR01000484.1 GCA_009916335.1 Erysipelotrichia bacterium
GCCTGTAGCTTCATTTGGTTCTATCACTATGATATCGCCTTTAGAGTATTCAACACCATTCATTTTTACTTTTCCAGTTACTATTACAGTTATTTCAGTAGCTATTTTATGATAGTGTTTCTCTTCATAGTCACCTTTTTTATACTCTTTTACAGCTACTTCCACATCATTTGTTTTGATAAGTGTTGGGTCAAAGTTCCCTATAAACCAACCTTTGACCATATCTTCTAATTTTGCTACTTTCATATTTAGCCTTTAGGGATATCAAGATAAGCTCGAAGCTCTTTCATCTTGTTATTTTTCCACGCTATGATGTCAGTTCCAGTTAAAGTAGTATCATCAAGTTTCAATAAAAACTCTATGATTGTTGTATTTCCATCTTGATAGATATTTTTTGCACTAAAATCTAAAGTATCACAAGAATCAAACATACCTTTCATTGTTTCTAGCACTTTTACTTTTCCTTCTATTCTTTTTACCACAGGGTCTTCTAGTGCAAAATCATCACAAAAAAGCTCGGCACATTGTTCTAAATTTTTACTATCAAAAGCTTCTATATATTGTTTTGTAAGTTCTTTTAGCATGATATTAACCTCTCATATTCTTTTATCTTTTGTGGCGTGTAAAATGTATGATATTTAGTATTTTCTATTTGAAAAATATTAATAGTTTTATTTTCCAATACCATCTCATTTAGTGTAGGAGCAATATAATAAAGTCCATTTACATTTGCATCTTTTTTTATCATTTTTGAAGAACTTGAAATAAAATCTTTTCCATTTTTAAAATAATAAAATCCTGCAATTGCCAATTTGCTTATAGGTCTTTTTTCTGCTGTTTCTGTTACTCTATTTTCACTGTCAAGTCTTACATATGACCATCTTGGATGGATTGATTCAAAAGTAATCACACCTGCATCACTAGATTCAAAACTATTAATCACTTCATCTAAACACATATCAAATAATTGATCAGCATTTGATATTATAAGGGGTACTTCATTATCTATATATTCCACAGCCATCATTGCACTACATGCTGCACCTTTTGTTTCATTGTCAAGCTTAATGATTTTACAAGTATGGTTTGTAAGGATATTAAGTACATTATCAAGATGATATTTTTTACAATCTTCACTATTGACTATAAAAATAAACTGCTTTTCTTTTTGTATAGTAGAAAAATTATCTATGATATGCTCTATCATTGTTTTACCATTGAACTCTACTAAAGGCCTCGGAAATGGATATTCAGTTTCTGGAAAAAATTTATTTTTACCGGCGAGTGGTATAAGTATATTAATCATTATCTTTTCCCTTCAAATGTAGCTATATGTTTTTTAATATTTTCATAATTGACATCTTCTACACTTTCTACTATCATTACATTTGCTCCACTTGTTCGTGCTGCTTTGATACCGTTTTCATTATCTTCTACTATCATACATTCTTTGGGGACTAATCCCATTCTCTCAATTGCTTTATTATACATTTCAGGATCAGGCTTACCATTTTTTACATCTTGATTTGAGATATAAAAAGCAAGGTATTCTTCAAGTGAAGATTTATGCATCATTACTTCTATAGTATTTCGTATAGAATTTGAACATACTGCCATATTATAACCTTCGGTTTTGAGTTTGCTGAGTGCATATTCATGATAAAAAGTTGGCTTACAACGAGCATAAACCATCTCCATAGTGTATTGCTGTTTCATATCATTTATAAACGTATGTAGACCTTTTGGAAGTCCTCTTTCATGAGTAAGCATTTCTAACTTCTTCTTAGTAGGAAGTCCATCATAGGTTACAAGATGATCATATCTACTTATCTCCATACCAAACAATTGTAATGCTTTATTCAAAGCTTCATAGTGCCATTCTTTCGCTTCAATTAGGACACCATCCATATCAAAAATAACTGCTTTTATTTTAGGCATTAAAAAACTCCTTTGCATTTTCAGGATAATCTGTACATATCATAAGATTATCTATACATAATTCTTTTTTTATATCTTTATAGTCTTGCCACTCTTTTTTATACTCTCTTTGATGGAGGTCAGGTGAAACTATGCAGATTTGTTTATTATTTTTCACATGTTTTTCTATTACTTCTTTATAAGATAATTCACAAACTAAAGGAAGCTCAGTGAACCAATATTGGACAAATTCCACATCAGTCAAAGCTAACAACTCAACCTTAGAACCTATAGCTTGCAATATAAATTGTTTCTCTTGCAAGGTCGTACCAGGATACTCTTCACTATTGATAAACAGTTCCCCCTTCAGCAAGAATAGAATGAAATTTTGCGTATTCTTTTCAGCTGCAAAATGGGTTCCTTTTAAATATTCGTGATGAACCCAATTTCCACCATTACTGTGAGAGCAAGAAGCACAATCTATTCGCAGAGTACATTGCATATTAT
>SAAR01000485.1 GCA_009916335.1 Erysipelotrichia bacterium
CCATATTGCACTTTATATTCGTCGTAGTGATCCTGCCAGACATCCGAAATGTACTTAAGGAATAGCATGGTAAGGATAAAGTCTTTATAGGTATCAGCACTGATGGTGCCACGGAACGTATCACACGCGGCCCACAGGGCTTTGTTGATCGTGTCCTGACTGATTTTGTCGTTCATGAATCATCCTGGTCTGAAGAAAAAGCTAGCGATGCAGGGCTTTGCATCTTAAAAATTGCGGTAAATGATACCGTAAGATGCCTCCCCTGACACGCCAATATCGCAGCATTCAGGTTTGCATCATCCCCGTAATATCGACATGAGACAGACTGACACAACCGGGCTCGTCACTCGCTAAAAACCAATTATCTTAGTAAGATAGCATCCATATTAGCCATGGTGTAAAACTGCCGTTGGGGTAATGATGATCCATATATCACCCGTTCTGGTGTGTGAAGCTGACATCATCCATAATCGGCAACGTTGATGCCCTTTGATAGTAATGATGACCGTCAATGTGATTCCCCTGCTGACTGGAGGTCTCCGGATAGAATGAGTATTGCCAACTGCGCTATCGGCCCACTTTATGATGAGCAAATAAAAAAAACACTTATGTATGCTGACCATAAATTCAAGCGGCTAATGAATACACGAATGTCGTTACTCGAACATTTATCACCCCACTATGACTTATCTTCCATGTTCAGCTATGAGTTGGAGGGAAGAGTTTTTCGGATTAAATTGATCAAGCCTGAGATTAAATTATCTCGCCAGCAGTTGATCTTCTCCTCACTCTTTTTAGAGCAAGATTTTCTAAAAGAATATAAAAAACACATCTCAAATACTCTACAAAAAACAATCAAACAGTGCATTAAAAAATACAAACAAAAAATCAAAATCGAGCCTTCTATTTTAGATTACATATCAGCGTCACCCCGCAATACGTCGAGTTATGTATTACATGAGATAGTTTCTCAATGTGAACATTGCGATGAAATTCGCAATATTAAAAATGATATATTGCTTGATGAACTAACGTTGAATGGCCGGATCACTAACATTTCAAAATACATTAAAAATAGTCAAGATAAAATCGTCGAACATATAGAGTTCTGCACTCATAAACTTGTCAATATAAGTCGTAAGAATCGGCACATTTTCAACAGCGCCACAATCTCTGGCAGAAAACCCAACATCACTGGTGTTTTACTTTGCCTTTCAGAATTGATAAGCAACCTGCATATTTACCCAACTGAAATTAATAATATAAGCAATGCCATAATATTAAGCATTGCATACTCTGTACTTCAACATCTTCAATCCGGAAGAGAAACAGAAAAAACCAAAACCTCTCCAGTACTGGATTTTATCCCCACCATCATCGCACCTCATGTTTTCTACCTGGCGAAACGCGAAAAATCCTCTCAATATAAATACATTGAAAAAGAATATCTTCTCGGCCAGTTACTTATATTTTTGATGTATAAAACAGTTTACTACTCGATTCATAACATCAGGGTAAGCCATAAGCACTTCTATAACGATATAAAACCAAAATTAATGGCATTAAAAAAAGAAAGCTTATTAAGCACCAACTTCATGAAAAATAGAAGTGAGATTAGAGGTGAAGTCTTTGGTGATGTTGGTAGTATTGAGGCTGATTTTCGAGAAATCAGCACATTGATTCATCGGCGAAAGGCTCTGTTTATTTCCTTTTAATCTTTAGAGAACACTATATCATCGTGAAGCAGAGCTAATTTCAGCCTTGCATAGATCATTATCAATGCCATAGACAGTGTTAATCATATGACATCGTTCCGGTATTGATACTGATTATCAGGCCTTGGTTTTATGTAATTTCAAAACCATCATATCTCAAACCTCACAGCGCTCATATTTTAACCATAAAAACTAACCGATTTACACCCGCCACACACCGTCATAACTTATTGTATTTAAATAGCTATAAGCCTCTAACCCACTAATTACACCATTAAATTCAAGCCATATCCTTACGCAGATTCAAGCTTGCCCCTGCTGCCATTCACGTTTTAGGATTACCTCGCTAACACGACATGCTAATTTTTAAATCAGTGTAATAATTCAAACGAGGATAAAATTATGTTCGAGAAAATGAAAAACAATGTAACCCGTATACCGGGGAATTTAATCAAACTTAATCAATACCAAAAAGACAATGATCACCTGTCTAAACTATTTTCTGAACAGCAATTACTGGAACTAATGACGAGTACCGAATCCGATCAAATATTGCAAATGAAGCCTGCTGTAGATATTCTTCATGTACTATCTCCATCAGCATCTACTGCTAAGCATATCAATTTTTTTCAGCACGTCCCAGTGCTCGAACAATGGTTAAAAAAGGAGTGCACTGCCTTTAATTTACTGGCAGTACATTTCTATTC
>SAAR01000486.1 GCA_009916335.1 Erysipelotrichia bacterium
CCTTTTTATCTCTATCATTCTATATCTTTAACTCTGACAAGTTTTGAAACCACTTCCACATGAAACGAGCGGGCAGTATTAATCGCCTATTGTGCAGCCCTAAACCTCAAAAATTATGAAAATAAGTCCACAAGAAAATCTATTTTTACGGTAACTAGTCAAAGGCAAAATCCCGGAAAATCGCGGTATTTCAGTAAATAGGTCAAGGACGATTTAGGCAAATTTAACGTATTTTTACGTCTTTAACTTGGGGATAGGTCAACGAGATTTTTAAGAAGGGTTTTGTTCTTGCGGGAACAGGCAACGATATTTATCGGCACAGATAACCTTATACAACCACAGAATAGATAATTGCATTTCTTCTGCGCATAAGCCATATTGTTTTTTGTATGGTTTACTCAAAAAGCATTTGAACCATTCTCCTGACATGGAGATTGTTTGTCTTAAGATAGCAAGATTTCATCTTCCGTGCAACTGCATTATTATCACCGCCTAAATGTAGACTGTCATTATACATTGGCTGTAAAAGATAATAGAGTTCAGGAACATCAACACCATGTTCTTCTGCAAAATGTAGCTTATTAATCACCTTATGCTGTTGTATAAATTCATCTTGATCTGTGCCATCGAGCTTTTCATATACAAGTTCTTCTATTCGGATTCGGATTCCTGCAACCACCATAATTGGATTGTACGGGTGCTCCAATAAGTATTTGCTCTTTATTTCATTATAAATTGTCTGTCGAAAGTCGGCATTATTATCACAAAAATCATTTGGAACTAATGCCTCTAATGAAGCAGAAAGCGAGCGCACTTGATTTATGTAATGGATATAGTATTTTTCAATTTCGTTTTTCTGGACTTCACTTAATGATCGATCTTCACGTAAACGAAGCAGTTTTACAATCGGAGAATTAATATCCATTGTTGCAAATGAAGATATGTAGTGAACCTTTTTCTTATTGAAATAGTAATTAGCAAACACTTCGGGATCTAAATGAGTGAATATTATAGGGAAAAGAATCTTTCCTGAAGATTTACATCTATCTATCAATTGAGATAAATAGTATTGAACAGCAAGCATATTGCTCCCATCCAGATAATCAAACACTTCATCGATAATTAAAATTCCCACTTGTTTTTTAAACTCAACTTCAAATTTTGTGAGGTTTGAAATAAAAGACAGGATGTCCCTCTCGCCATTTGACATGGATGATGCTCTATCAAAGTTTATTACCAACTTCCCATGGTCTTCATGTGTTTGTACACTACGCCCAGTTGTATTAAACAAATTTAGTCGTTCATCTATCAATGCTTTGGTTTCCTTATATGATAAAAAGGCATAAACTTTTTTTAGAATATCATTTTTGCCAGCAGTGAGATATGACTTGAACAAATCGCATAGTTGTATTGCAGTAAATATTGTATCAATATCACTCCATCCTTCAGGCTTATTACTCATATTTGAAATGCAATCAAGAAGAGCATGAACATTACTGTTTTCATTAACAGCATTAATTTCATCTTGTGATATTTGATTCTTTATACTTTCTGCAGTTCCATTTTTCAAACAAGCATCTAAAAAGTGTGTGAATTTTTCTTGTATTCCTTGTTGAATGCAACACTTCTTAAAGCAGTTTTTAATATCCAAAAGAGATTCGATATTACTGCAATCTTTTAACATTTCGGAAATATTGATAAACAGTTTTCTTTTGTTTCCATATGTTGATGATATGCCTCTATATGAATAATTCAAACTACAGCTTTCTGGTATCCGACTATAAACAACTACTTGCTCAACTCTCAAATCAGCAGTCGCAGCCACATTTCGTCCAAAACCTCGTGTAGTGCTTTTTGCATAAAGAGGACTGTTAATCGTGTAAAGAGTAATGTTTCTCGAAATATTTCCTTCTATATCTGTAGAAACATAAGTACCCGCATTCTCTCCACACAGTTCCACTTCTAACTTGGGATGGTTATCAGGATTGTGCTGATATAAATCTTTTTCACTAATTTTCACTCTCCCATTAGCAGCAGTCTCAAATGCTGTAGCAATTGTGCTTTTGCCATATCCGTTTGGTGCGACAACGATATTCGGCTGATTCGCAGTAAGGTCGGTAAACCTTACTTCAAAGACATCTTTTCCCTTAATGTTTTCTATTTTTATTCTACGTAATAAATTCATATATTTTCTCCCTAACGTTCTTAAAAGCCAATTGTGTAACCACCCAATATTTATCTAACAGCATATTAAAAATTAATCTTGTGTCTCTATTGTTTCCCCTTTTCTTCCAACAGCGTAAATTGTAGAATCAAATTGAACACTAAAACTAAATAAAAAGATCCATAGGATTGCATCAATGGTAAAATTAAGCTACGACACAAAATTAACCGGAGGCAATCACTATGGACT
>SAAR01000487.1 GCA_009916335.1 Erysipelotrichia bacterium
TCTTCCAAATTTTTACAATGAGGTAGATAATGGCACTTGGCAAACTTGACATAATTATTGCTGCTGATACCGCTCAAATCCGTAAGGATATGAACACAGCAGTTGGTATTATGCAGTCAAGCAGTAAAGAATTTGGCGATTACGCCAAAAAAGCTACTGATTCGGTTAGTAGTTCATTCAATTTATTAAAAAGTGTCATTGCTACTGTTGGTATATCTGAACTTACAAGGGAGTTTATAAAAACTTCCGACTCTATGCAACTATTGGAAGCAAGAATAAAACTTGTTTCCAAAGCTACTGAAGATTTTAAAAGAACACAATCGTCACTTCTTAAAATAGCGTATGAAAATCGAACAGCATACCAAAGGGTAGGCGAATTATATGCAGGATTATCGCCTGCCATGAGTACATTAAACGCTAGTACAGAAGCAGTACTTGGTGTAACTGATGCTTTTTCAAAATCATTATTAATAAGTGGTGCATCAGTAGAAGAAGCAGCAGGATCAACTCGTCAATTTTCACAAGCAATGGCATCAGGCGTTTTACGTGGTGAAGAGTTTAATTCCATGATGGAAAATAACCCTAGGGCTATGAAAGTATTGATGGAGACTCTCGGAAAAACGCAAGGTGAACTTCGTAAGATGGCTGAAAATGGGGAACTTGCTAGTGGAGTAGTCGCTGGGGCATTATTAAAAAGTCTTTCACAGCTGAAAGAAGAAGCTTCTAAAATGCCTAATACTATTAGCGGTGAATTTGCAAGGCTAAAAGATCAAATAAGTATTGCAATTGATGAAATAAACAAAGCAACTGGAGCTAGTGAGAGCGTAGTAAATGTAATTAAGTCTATAGAAGAGGTATTAAGAAATGCTTCTTCTATTGATTTTACACAATTTAAACAATATGCAGAATATGTCTTACAGATTGGAGAGGCATATATTGTTTATAAAGGAGCAGTAGAAGCTACTGCAATAGCAAAAAGTACGTTTAACTCAGTTCAAGCGTACTCAGCAAAAATAACGGCTGCCAATACTGCAGCAACTGTAGCAGCAATTGAAGCTGAAAGATTAGGGACGATTGTAAAACAAGCAAATTCACAAGTTGAAATAGCTTCAAAAATAGCCATTGATGAAGCCACTAAGGCAGAAATTTTAGGAACGGTAGCTGTTAAAGCTAGGGTAACAGCAGAAGAAGCAAAAAACATATCTCTGCATAGTTCTATTTGGGCGTCAAAAGCAAATGTTGCCATTTTACAATCAGAAGCTATTGCTCATGAACAAGTAGCTATAGCGGCTAAGGTAAGGGCAGTAGAATCTGCTTCAATAGTATCAGCACTAAAGCAAGAGGCAATGCTATCAGAAAAAGCAGCATTATCGGCTACAAAACAATCTTATGAACTACAAGGTATTGCATCTAAAGCAGGGATAGCTTCTATTGCTATGAGTGGATTATCATCAGCTTTTAAAACTTTTGCTCCTACTGCAGTTTTATTTGGAATAACAGAGATATTTTTAAATTGGGACAAGATCACAGGAAGTATAAAAACAAATCTTGTATCAGCATCTGATCAATTAGAAAAGATGACAAATAACCAATTGACTGCTCAATTGGACGAATATAAAAAGAAAATACAAGAGACTAATGAAGAAATACAAAAACTTAGCCCTCAGTCAAAAGGGTTTAGTTATTTTGGGACCCTTAGTGAAGAAGATAAAACAAAAGCAAAAGCTCAAATTGATACTTTAAAACAACAAAAAGAACAATATGAAAAAACAGTAAATGAGATCATTGAGTTTAAAAAAAATACAAATAAAGAAATAGCAAAATCAAATATAGATTATTCAAATGATTATCTAACAAGAAATATAAAAGCCGTATCAGATGCAGAAGCAGATAGGCTTATTAAAGATGGACAAGCACAAGTAGCTTTAGCAAAACATATTAAAGAATCAACAGCAACTATTGAATCTCAAATATCATCTCTTGAAAAACAATATTCTATTAATAAAGAAATAGAAAACCTAAACATTGAATCATCTCTTAGAAATGAGGCTATTTCAAAACCTGAGGCAGAAAGACTAAAAGAGAAAAATTCAATATTGTCTCAAATAGCAAAAAATCAGGCTGAGATAAACTTACTTAAAAGTAAAGAATATGATAAAAAGAATAATGCTAGTGCCGGCACAGAAGAAGCAAAAGACCTACAGAAAATAAATGATCTTCAAAAAGAAAATGAGATTAATCAACGCAAAATAATTGCAAATGAAGAGCGCTATAAAGCTACCGTAAAATCTGTCAATGAAGAGCTAATGATCTCTATTGGTGCTATCAATATGTCAGATGTTGATAAAAAGTATCAGGATTTATCAAAAAGCGTTCAAGACTTAATTAACAAAGGTGCAGATTTAAAACTC
>SAAR01000488.1 GCA_009916335.1 Erysipelotrichia bacterium
CTTACACTTTAATTATAAACAAACGGAAGTTACATTGAAAATAGCATGAATATAATAGTGAAACGGAAATTCCAAAAAAAATTCAGGCGTTTGAAATAAAAAATAAAAAAAGAGAAGAAATTGAAAAAAAGGACTTGCCAAGTGTTAAATGCTATGTTATTATAATTGAGCAGTTGCCTAAATAGCTCAGTTGGTAGAGCACTCGGCTGTTAACCGAACGGTCACAGGTTCAAGTCCTGTTTTAGGCGCCATTGTAAATAAACGAACTATATGAATAGAATAATTTAAGAAATATTCTATCTAGTATAGTTCTTTTTTTTCATATAACAAAAGACAAAGACTGTACTTGTCTTTGGAAATTGAATAAATAGAGCTTTAGAAATTTGTGTTATTCATAACAAAATAAAGTATGAAACAAAAATATAAGCAAATATAAAAATTGTCGCATTTATGTAACCTATTATATAAGATAAATGAGTGTCGCTTTAACATCTCTTGATAATGCGTACCACGAAAGCTTTTTTTTAGGAGAATCATAGGGAGATAGCGAAAAAATAAAAGAAGCATTCACTTATGAATGACAATTGCAACATTTAATAAATGATAAAGGATTAAGCGTCATCAACAAAAAGAAAGCACAAAAATATAAATGTAATCCCTTACATTTTCTTGTTGACTTTATTTTATGGGTTGCTATAATTTACTCGTACGAGTTTTTTAAACTGACTTATAATAGAAAGGTAGATGACAAATGAAGCAGTTAAATGAAAAGGTTGCAATTGTAACTGGTGCTGGACAAGGAATCGGTAAAGGAATTGCTCTCTGTTTAGCAAAACGTGGGGTAAAGGTTGTTTGTACAGGGCGTAGAGTTGAACCAATCGAGGCAACCGTAAAAGAAATTAAAGAAGTAGGGGGAGAGGCGTTTGCAATGACATGTGATTCAGCCGATCGTGAGCGAGTGAAAGAAGTAGTTGCCAAATGTGTAGAAACCTATGGAACAGTTGATGTGGTCATTAATAATGCACAAGCAGTTGCTAAATCAATGCCTGTGGAAGAAACTACATATGAGTTAATGCATCTTGCATGGTCAACAGGAACGATTGGATCCTTAAACTTTATGCAGGAATGTTTCCCTTATTTCAAAGAACAAAATGAAGGACGTGTGATTAACTTTGCCTCTGCAACAGGTATGTTTGGTTATGCAGGAAATTTAGCGTATGGATCCAATAAAGAAGCGGTTCGTGGATTAACAAAGATTGCTGCTAAGGAATGGGGAAAATATGGTATTACTGTAAACTGTGTACTTCCAGGGGCAGAATCTCCAGCCGCAAAAGAATGGGCACAAAAATTCCCAGAAAAATATGCTGCTATTTTAGAACAGCAACCAATGCGTAGATTGGGTGATGCAGAAACAGATATTGCCCCAGTTATTGCGTTTTTAGCAGGACCTGATTCTTGTTATTATTCAGGGCAGTGTTTGTTACTAGATGGTGCTTATTCAATCGCTCCATAAAATAAAAAATAAAAGATGTAGACAACGATCACTTATGTAAGAGTGTGAATCGTTATGTTTGCATCTTTTTATTACACTATCCTTTTTTGATTGTAGAAGAAGAAAGTTGATAAATCATTTTTGCTAATGTTTTGGCAGAACATGGACATTTGTTTTCTATCCACAAACGTAGTAGTGCAAAGGAAGCGATGGAATGATAGAAGAAAGGAAAAAGTGTTTCTATATTCTTTTCATCTATGTTATATTTTTTCATATAATATTGTGTCATATTTCTTTCAAATAATTGTTGCTCATTGTTCTTAAATAAGATTTTTAAAATGCGAATCTTTGTTTCCATGAATTGAATCATCTTCACAATGGCTTGCAGTGCTTCTTCTTCTGGCATATTTTCTATAAAAGGATAGATATGATGAGAATGTGCACTCATTTCATCAAACAAATCAATTTGTATTTCAATTAAAATGTCTTGCATACTTTGATAATTTGCATAAAAGGTAGAACGATTTAAATCTGCTTGTTCGCATAGCGTAGTAACGCTAATGTTTGTTAGTGGTTGTTTTTCCAATAAGGTTAATAAGCTTTGTTTTAAAGCTGCTTTACTTTTTTTTATTCTTCGATCTTGTTTCATAATAATCCCTCACTTAATGAACGAATGTTGGATAACCAACAAATGTTGGAATTTGTTGATTGTACTATTAGTATACAATAGATTATACTGTAAGCAAAGAGTGTAAAGGCTTACACAAAAAAGAAAGTGAGGAAAAAATATGCGATTAGAAGGAAAAAGTGTGGTTGTAACAGGGGCATCTGCTGGTATGGGGAAAGCGATTGTAGAGCGTTTTGTAAAGGAAGGGGCGAATGTTGTTGCAGTAGCTCGTCGTAAAGAGCGTTTAGA